>JAYSZC010000458.1:0-4159 GCA_043738235.1 Lewinellaceae bacterium
CACGATTCACAACTCACGATTCACGATTATTCGCCACCTCGCCTCCATATTATCCGTTTTCCTGCTGACTGTCAATTTATTGAACAGTCAAAGCCTGGAAGAAATCGAACGCTCCACGTTCGAGGTGGATAATATTCTCGATCGCGCCCGGGCTTCCGACAGCGATGCAGAACGGGAACGGCTCGCTACACAGACCCTCAGCATAGCCCGTAGCCTGCGTTATGATGGCGGCATCATCCGTTCGTCGATCGTGCTGGGAGAAGTGTGTGCCCGTACCGGCAGAACGGAACAGGCGCTTCAGTACTACCTCGAGGCAGAGGCCAAGATCATCAACACCGGCAATCGCGCGGCTCAACTGGCTGTTCAGAACGCACTGGGAGATCTTTTTTTTCAGGAAAAACTATACATCAATGCCCGGCGCTATTACCGCGAAATATTGGCCCTGCAGCCAAACGACTACCGGATAAAAGAAAAAATGGGAGATGCCTGTCTACTGGACATGCGTTTTGATAGTGCGGAATATTTTTATAAAGAACTGATTATCAAGTATAAAGAAGAAGGAAATAACCCCAGGCTCGTTCAGATTTACCAGAAATTGGCCAATGCTTACGATCAGAATGGCGATGCCGGGAAAAGCCTCTACTACTACTTGCCCATCGAAGACCTGGTGGAGCGATTCGGTACCTCGCAGGAACGCGGACTGCTGTACAACAACCTCGGCAGACAATACGCTGCGTTGCGAGACTTCCCGAAAGCGCTGGAATATTTCAAAAAAGCGGAATTGCAGTGCATCTACATCGACTGCGATTACCCGGAAGTGATGTTTGCCAATATGGGCATTGCGCTGCACAATACCGGCGATACCAAACAGGGCATCGAATACTTGCTGAGGGCGAAGGGAATCCTGGCAAGCCGCAACGACAAGGCGGCCTTAGCCAACCTGGAACACCTCATGGCCACGGTCTATTTCAGCAGCAACGACCTGTACAACGCCCTGAGTCACAACAACGAAGCCATTCGTTTTGCCCGGGAAACCAAACAGTTCACCGTACTTTCCAGTGCCTATAAAACGGCTGCCGATTTATACCACGACCTGTACGACTTTGAAAAAGCCTTCGAATTTTACCGCGAATACCTCAATATTGTCGATTCGGTGCGGCTGGAAGAACAAATTCGTTTGCAACGCCTCAATCAGCAACGCACCTTGCTGGCAGCCGCCGAGGGACAGATCAAATTCCTGATTACCCGTCAAAACATCAAAGACCTCGAACTTGCCCAGGAGCGTTTCGAACGCGAACGCCTCGAACTCCTGAATAAAAACCTCGATCTCCAAAGACGCAGCAGCGAAGACGAGGTGCTGCTGCTGCAAAAACAAACAGAGGTAGACCAGGCGCAGCTCCGCGAACAAACCCTGCAGGCACTCCGGGCCAGGCAGGAGCTGCGCCTCGCAGCCCAAAATTTTGACGCCGAAAAACAGCAACGCATCATTGCCGAATTGCGGCAGCAGGAAAAAATCGACAGCGCGCAGGGGCTTGTCCGCGAACGCGAAGTAGAATTGCTGCGCCGCGACAAAGACATCGCCCAATTAGAACTGGATAAACAGGCCAATTTCCAACGCTTCGCATACGGACTCGGCGGTTTGCTGCTGGTAATCCTCGGATTGCTGGGTGCCGGATGGTTGTTTGCCCGCCGCACCAGCCGCAGGCTGAAAGGTCAAAACCGGAGAATTCAGGCGCAAAACCGCGAGATCGAGGAAGAGCGCCGCAAAAGCGATGCGTTGCTACGCAATATCCTCCCCGATGAAGTCGCCCAGGAACTCAAAACCCGCGGCTATGCGACTCCGCACAACTACGAGTCGGCCACCGTACTATTCACCGATTTTGTCAATTTTACCCAACTGTCCACCCAATTGTCGCCGAAAGAACTCATCGACGAACTCGATGCCTGCTTTCTAGCCTTCGATGAAATATGCGAGCGACACGGGCTGGAAAAAATAAAAACCATCGGCGACGCTTATATGTGCGCCGGCGGATTGCCCATTCCCAACGACACCCACCCTTCCGATGCAGTGCGCGCTGCCCTTGAAATGTGCGCATGGCTTGAACAACGCAACCATGATAATGCTTTTGCTGTTTTCCGCTACATGCGGGTAGGCATCCACACCGGACCGGTAGTAGCGGGTGTCATCGGGAAAAATAAATTTGCCTACGATATCTGGGGTGACGCCGTCAACCTGGCCGCCCGCCTCGAAGCGTTGAGCGAACCCAACCGGGTGAATATTTCAGAAGAAACGGCCCGGGCGGTTAAAAAACAGTTTAAAATGAGTTATCGGGGAGAAAAAGAAGTACACAACAAAGGATTAGTGGGTATGTATTTTGTCGAACAGGAAAATAACTGAAAGTGCTGAGCACCCCGCGTCTGACATGTTCTTTTCGTTATCGTACTTTCGCCCCCGAATTGTATGGAACGAATAATTGATTTTTCCCGACAGATAATAGCAGGCCTCGCGCTGGCGCTTTGTGCGCTGGCCTGCGCCCGGCAAGGCGCACCTACCGGCGGCCCCAAAGATCTTACGCCTCCAAAATTGGACTCCATTGCCAGTACGCCCAATTTTAACACCCGTTTTGATAAAAAACGCATCGAATTGCACTTCGATGAGTGGATTACCCTCGACGATGCCGCCAACCAGGTAATTATTTCGCCGCCGCTTGCCAAGCGACCCAAAGTTACCCTCAAAGGCAAAATGATACTTGTGGAATTGCCCGAAGAAGAAGTACTCCGGGAAAACACCACATACACCATTAATTTCGGGAAAGCGGTCAAAGACCTGCACGAAGGCAATGCTGCGACCGACTTGCGTTTTATTTTCTCCACCGGCGATTTTATCGACAGCCTTTCGACCGGTGGCAGTATCGTGGATGCATATACCGGCGAACCGGTTGAAAATATCACGATCATGTTGTACGATATCCTCACGGACAGCGTGATCCGCCAGGAACGGCCCTATTATTTTTCCAGAACCGACAAAACCGGGCAGTTCACATTGGAAAACCTGAAAGCAGGCCGCTACAAAGTGGCTGGCATAGAAGATGCCGACCAAAACCTGAAATGGAGCGGCGAAAACGAGCGTATCGCTTTTATGGATTCCCTGCTGACCGTCAGCGATTCGCTACGAGGGCCGCTCCGACTGCGCGTCTTCAAAGAGCAGCAGCGTTTCCGGCTGTTCGACCGGAATGTGAGCCGTTACGGACTGGCAAAATTGATTTACACGGCTTCGCCCGATTCTGTGCAACTACGCACGGAACAAGCGGGTTTGCGGTTTTTGACCGAGAAATCACTCGATACCCTGCTCGTTTGGTACGACCTGCCGGACAGCACGTCCTGGCAACTGTTCGCCAATATGGATACCGTACAGGTGAAAGCCTTGAGCCGGAATGATTTTTTGAAAAAAAACCTCCTCCTCTTTGCCGACGACGCGCCGATAGCAGGACCACGCGGCACTACCGTGCGGCGTGGCCAGGCGCCCGCACCCACGCCCGTCAGCACCAGTCCGCCTCCCAAAACTATTACACAAAGCCAGTTTAAACCCGCCGGCCTGGTCTTTAAAACCCCGACAGCCGCTTTTGATACCAGCCGTTGGCTCCTGTCGGTGGATAGTGTGCGCAGCAATAGTTTTATGGTGCGCAAAGATTCCCTTGCTCCGCGAAAACTGCTGCTCGACGTGAGCTGGCTACCCGGAAAAACATACGGTCTGATGTTGCTGCCGGGGGCGGTGACTGATTTTTACGGGACGAGCAATACCGATACCCTGCAGCGCCAGTTCAACATTGCAACAGAAAAACAACTCGGCGGACTGAACCTCAATGTGGAGGGCATGACGCCAGGCAAACAGTACGTGGTGCAATTGCTCAATGGCAGCGCCGTGGAAGAAGAGCGCAGGTTTCTGACGGCAACGGCCGCTAAAAAATTGGCATACACCGGCTTGCCCACGGCTGCTTACACCATCCTGCTGATCGAAGATGAAAACGGCAACGGCCGCTGGGATACCGGCAATTACTTTAATCACGTACAACCGGAACGCATTTTTACCAAAAAATTAGAATCCCTGCGCGCTAATTGGGTGGTGGAAGCAATTATTTCGACTACTGCCGTTGCTGCG
>JAYSZC010000459.1:0-1712 GCA_043738235.1 Lewinellaceae bacterium
ATCGAATTCCTTGTCAGCACGCTCAAACCCTATATCGACGCCAACTACCGCACCCTTCCCGGGCGCAATACCACCGGCATCATGGGCAGTAGCCTGGGCGGGCTGATCTCCATGTACGGTTTTTCCGAACGGCAGGATATTTTTGCCAAAGCGGGCATTTTTTCACCCGCATTCTGGTTTGCCGGCAACAATCCGGCCAATCACGTAGCTACCCACCCCAAACAGGGCGATGCGCGCGTATATTTCCTCGCAGGCGGCGAAGAACCGGCTTCCGTGGAACAGAACATGCTGCAAGTCGCCAATGCCATGACCACAGCCGGATTTTCCTTATCGGAAAAATTCTTTACGGTACCCTCCGACGGCCAGCACTCCGAGTGGTTCTGGGCGCGGGAATTCCCCGATGCTTATGAGTGGTTGTTTGCCGGCGCTGTTTCTGCCGGCTACGAGGCGCCCTCCGAGGATTTGAGTATTTTCCCCAATCCTGCAGGCTCCTGGGTGCGGCTGACAAATGTAAAATCTACCGAAAAAATAAAATTACAGCTGATCGGTGCGGATGGAAAAATGTGGCGCGATGCAACCATCACCGGCAGCGACCCCATCTGGACGGGCGATTTGCCAAAAGGTGTTTATGTCGTGAAAATTAAAAAAGCGGGGCAAAACTGGCGGACAGCCAAGTTGGTACGGCAGTAATCCTGCACACTTTCGGCTGCTGTTTTACGTTAAGGGTAGTGGATGTATCTCAAATCCACCGGCCAACCTTTGCCGGTCAAAAATGTTCGGATTTTTGTTGTTTCGTGTCTGGCGTTTGAATAAGACATTTCGTTCCAGGCCAAACACGAAACACCAAAAACAAAACACTTAATATTGTTTTTCACTATATTATAATGATGTATAGTTCTTTTTCCCGCCTTTCACCGGCGCTAACGATTGCGTTTATTTTCTTTTTTCTTCCTGAAAATTTTGCCCAAAAGGCAGGTCTTGAAGTCACCCGAAGCAGTGCCGTCGACCGTGCATTGCCTGTCTTCAATGTAACAGTTGATGCGGAGGGTCGTAAATGGGCATCCAACAGCAAGGGTGTTTTTCAAGTGAAAGCCGCCGATTTTGCTACCCAACGAACGCTTGCGGCAGGCGAAAAATCGGTGCTGTCCTACCGGGGCGGCAATGCCGATTACACCTGGATGGAAGCCGATTTTAAAAAAATTGCAGGCGAAGACTGCGTAGTGACGGCAGCCTGGTACGACGGGGCGTCCGGCACGCTCTGGCTGGGTACCGATCAGGCGGGTTTGTTTCAATTGAAAACAACGCCCCAACTGCAATTGGTACAGCAATATAAAACAGTCAATTCCAAGCTGAAATCGAACAATATTACCATCATTTTTCAGGACAAAACCAATCGCATTTGGATTGGCACCGACGACGGCCTGATGTACGGCACAGCCGGTCGCTGGAGATCCGAATTTTCCGGGTACATTATTCAGCGGATACGGGAATACGGCACCGTTACGTATGTGCTGGCGGATGGGGAAATCAGTAAAGCGCCCAATGGTGATAAATGGTCGGACCTGGCCCTGGAAAAGAAAAACCTGGAAGGACAAATCGCCGATTTTGATATAGATGCGAACGGAAAAATGTGGATTGTTTCGGGAATGCTAACCCGTTTCGACTTGCTGGACAACAGCTATACCACCTTCAGCGGCCCGGAGTACTATACC
>JAYSZC010000460.1:0-4151 GCA_043738235.1 Lewinellaceae bacterium
AGTGCTAAACTTTCCAGGTTTTAAAACCTGGAAAGTTTCTGGTAGCGAAAACGAAATAAAAATTTGTACTGTTGTTAACGCCGATCCTTTTGACACAACCCCTTTATTTACGCCTATACTATTACAACTCCGCACTTCCCGCGTCTCTGTTATATCCCCCTTCCATCGTCCAAAAATTAGTCAAAAAAGGCCATCTCAAATCACCAGCAGCATAAAAAGAAGCCGACGACCAAGTATATTCCTCAGGCTCAGAAGCCAGGCTCCACTTGGCAGCAGTAGGATTATGATGTATGTAATTGATTTTTTGTAAGGCCACTTTATCTGTGTAAATTGGGATAGACAGTGGTCGATCTTTGAAAAACTGATATTGCCGGTCCTTCCGATCCGTACGAAAACGCTCCAACACTTCTGGATGGTGATCACGTAAATCATACCGAATCGTTTGGGAAATATACTTAAGCATTCGCTGTTGCGTGTACTGCAAAACATCCGGATATTTCATGCCCCAGACTACATGAAAATGATTGGGCATTACTACAAAAGCATATATCCAACAAGAGCCTTCTCTGGCGAGGTAATCAAAACTTCCTGCAACCAAATCTTTGTACTTGTCCGGTTTGAACAAATGCTTCCATTGTTTTACCGTGGCAGTGGTAAAATACAGATCATGAAGCATTTGTTGGGTAGGCAGATACACCTGATACGATTAAGTAAACAAAGATAGAAAAGCAGGCGTCAAAATGTACGGAATGTACGGGTGAAAAAATTTGCGGGGTCGTAAGACCCGCGCACGGCAGTAACCCTCGGCTTATTAACAGGAAGAGCAAAGGAATTAGTTGACAATCAATGGCTAACATCAATTGGCAAGCCAATCTTTACCGCCGTGCGTGGGTCTTACGACCCCGCACTTCCTTATCGGTGCATTCTTAGAAAATCAAGGCAAATGGAAGGGTAAAAAAGAGTGCGGGGTCGTAAGACCCGCGCACGGCGGTAACCCTCGGCTTATGAACGGGCAAGGCAAAAATTGATTTTGTGTATAGAGTAAGCCATAAGAATAAGACCAGCGCAGGGCAGCAGGCGGCAGCCTGACTATAACGAACGCGCCAGGCGGAAGCCCAGATTATTGCCCTTGCTCGACGGAGCGTTGTCGTTTCGATTTGCCACACGGCAGGACTCGGGATCGTTGAGCCAACTGCCGCCTCGAAGTACGCGACGATCGCCTTTTTCAGAGCCTTGCGGGTTACTGATCGTTATTTTTCCCAAATAGTATTCGCCATACCAGTCGCTGCACCAATCAACGTTTTCTTTAGAGAAGGTTTTACCACAACGGCTTTGTGTCCGTTGTGGTAAAAACCTGCTAAAAGTATTTGCAGTCGTAAACCGTTATAATTTATTGATTCGCACGGCAAAATGAACTATTAGACTTGTGTGCATACCGTAGGCCGTAAGACCTGCGCACGGCAGAAAAAATTTCGTCGGCTTCGCCGAAAGAAAAACCATCACCGCTCGCTGTTGCTCACAGGAAGGCAGGAAAGTACCAGCCACCTCACTGCGGGGTATGGACGAGGCGGAAGCCGAGATAGCCAGCCCGACCTCCCGGCGCGTCGCCGCCGCGATCAGCGGCGCGGCAGATTCGCGCGTTGCCGCGCCAGCCGCCGCCGCGAAGTACGCGTAACGAGCCTTTTTCAGAGCCTTGAGGGTTGGTCGGCGTTATTTTCCCCAAATAGTATTCACCATGCCAGTCGCTGCACCACTCGTATACATTACCGCTCATATCGTAGAGTCCCAATTCATTAGATTTTTTAGAACCTACGGGATGGGTCTTATTACCGGCATTGTCGCCATACCAGCCCACCTCTTCTAATTTATTACTACCAGCATATTTAAAATTCCTGGATTTTGATCCGCCCCGCGCCGCATATTCCCACTCGGCTTCGGTGGGCAGCCGGTATTTTTTACCAGAAAGAGCGTTGAGTTTTGTCAAAAACGTTTGTATTTCGTCCCAACTGACTCTTTCCACTGGGCATTTATCACAATCTTTAAAAAAACTTGGATTCTCTCTCATAACCACAAGCCACTGCTCCTGCGTGACTTCAAATTTAGATATTTCAAAACTGCTCAATTGAACAGGATGAACGGGTTTTTCATCACTTTCACAATCGCCATCTATTTTTTCATCACATCCCATCTGGAAAGTGCCTCCGGCAACAGTAACCATATTTGCCTCTATTTCAGCGAGGACAGTAGCGAGGTCTTTGCCGGGAGGGGGACAGCCGCCGTTGTCGGCGCTGCCTTTTTCCGCAGGGCATTTATCCTCTTTATCCGGGATGCCGTCGCCGTCCTGATCGGGGCAGCCCTTGGCTTGCATCGTACCTTTTTCATCGGGGCATTTGTCGTCCTTATTCGGCACTCCATCCCCATCGTCGTCGGCATTGGCCTGGCGCTCGGTATCGAGGCGTAATTGTTGCGCTGAACGTTCGTCGGCTTCTCTCAAGGCGCGTTGCAAATCCTGCTCTGCCTGCCTTATAAGATCGGGCAGGTCGTTGCCGGCCGGCAAGTCGGGGCAAATGGCAGCCGCTTGGAAATTATCTATGGCTGCCTTGAAATTTTTCTGATTCATGAATACTAAGCCGCGATTACGAAAATTTACATAGCATTGTTGCGCAGAACTGGAAGGCTGCGACACAGTTCTTTCCAGCGGTTGCAGCGATACCTTCAGGTCTTTGCCAAAGTCAGCAGGCCGCAGGGTCAGGCTTTGGGGTTTGTAACCCGGAGCATTGATGGTCAGTACCACCGGTGTTCTGCGGTTGCCCGGCGCCTTCAGGCTGAAAGTAGCGCCCCGGTGAATTGCAGCAGGCCGCAAACCTTTAGCTTCAATACGCGTGCCTGGTGTTCCTCCTGCCCCGAATAACACGTTGAAGTTGAGCGGGTAATTTGTCTTGGCATCAAACAGTTCTCCATAGATGATAATGTCACTAATTGGCGCCGGTTTAGAAGATTGCCGGACTACCGGCAGGTTACATTTAGCGGCATCGCGCACATACCACAACTGCGCCGTTTCCGGCAGCAGGGCATTGATTTCCTGTGCACGGCTGAAATACGCACACGCCTCCATGCGGGAACGGTAATTGGCGCCAACGGGTATTTGGCCACTGCGTTCCACTGTTTCCCATAAGGCAGCGTAGGAAATATGAATTTTAGCGCCTTCATTGAAGTAGGCGACCGCAGCGTTTTGAAGGAAGGAAACGGAGTCGAGGGTGGGTTTTTCTTTTTCTGCTTCCAGATACTGTATTTTACCCTTTGACAGCTCCGATATGATCAGGTTGAACGCATCTGCATAGTTGTTTAAGGCAGTATTCTCCATGATGGAACCAGTAGCAGAATCTATGGCTACCTGATCTTTTATCATGAAGGGATTCAAGTAAACTGAATTATTAGCTGACAGGTTATCATTTGACCAGCCGATTGCCAGCATGAGACGACAAATACTGTCTGCGGTAGCCTCATTATCAGACAAAAGCATATCCTGCACCAGCATTTCCCTGAAAACGGCCCACTCTTCAAAGTTTTCTATACAATATTCCTTCCCTTGATAGCTTGCATCTAATCCAGTGCATCCTATCCTTTCCGGCTGCCACCACAGCGCCAAACCGCACAGCAGCAGCCAGACCGGCACAGCCCACCACCAGGCCCGGCGCGGATTCAAGAATGCAAAACCTTTTTCCCGCAGGTGTTTTTTCCAGTCTGCAGGCACCTCAAATTGTTCCGGCGTGAGCGAGCGTCCGGGATCGAGCATGCGAAGCACCATAAAATCTGCCTGTTGGCCTGCGGCGAGTCGGGCTGCGATGTCGCGCTGGAGTTCTTTTTTGCGTTCGGCATCGCGGGTGTACAGCCACTCGTTCAGGGCCAGGTTCATCGCATAGTCGTCATACGCTGCGCTGCCTTCCGGCGGCGGGTTTTGAGCCAGCAGGCCGTGCAGGCCTTCGCGGAGCCGGTAGTGGGTTTCGGTATGCTCGCGCTCCAGCCAGGCCAGCAGGGTCTGGCGCACTTCGAGGGGCATTTCGCCTTCGGTGAACCAGGGGAGACGAACGAGGGACTGGAGTGCGTGGTGAGTTGTGAGTGGTGAGGCGTGAGGCGTGAATCGTGAGGCG
>JAYSZC010000461.1:0-11164 GCA_043738235.1 Lewinellaceae bacterium
TCAATCCTCATTCCTCATTCCTCATCCCTCATTCCTTATCCCTCATTCCTTATCCCTCAATCATGTTCCATCAATTACATTTACCTTTGTAATTATGAAACTGACTGTTATTCCAGCCGGCACATTAAAACTCGATGGCGGCGCTATGTTCGGCGTGGTGCCCCGAACCATGTGGTCGAAACTGAACCCGCCGGATGAGCAAAATCTGTGCACCTGGGCCATGCGTGCCTTGCTTGTCCAAACGTCAGATCGCAACATCCTGATCGATACCGGCATCGGCAATAAGCAAGATGACAAATTTCGTACCCATTTCAAACCGCAGGGTTCGAATGAATTATTTGATTCCCTCCGACGGGCCGGTTTGGACAGGAATGACATCACGGATGTTTTTCTGACGCACTTGCATTTTGATCATTGCGGCGGCGCGCTCTGGAAAAATGAATCCTCGAATGAGGTGGAATTGTCTTTCCCCAAGGCCACATACTGGTCGAACGAGCGCCATTTTAAATGGGCCATGCAGCCCAATGATCGGGAAAAGGCCTCTTTTCTACAGGAAAACTTCCTGCCTTTGTTTGAAAAAGGCCGGCTTCGGTTTCTGCCGGTCAAACAAAATCAAGTTTTTCTGCCTGGTTTCCGGCTGCGTTTTTATTACGGCCATACCGAAGCCATGATGGCGCCGCTGTTGCAAACGGATCGTGGAGAATTGTTGTATTGCGCCGACGCCATGCCCTCTCAATGGCATATCGGAATGCCATATATCATGGCTTACGACGTGCGTCCGCTGCTGACCATGCAAGAAAAAGCAAAAATACTGGATGAAGCGGTTCGCAAAAAACAAATCCTGTTTTTTGAACACGATCCGGTAGCGGAATGCGGCAGGGTACGCCGCGAAACAAACGGGCGTATTGTGCTCGACCGGGCAGGCGCCTTGTCGGATTTACTCTATTTTTGAAAAAAACAGCACCTGCTCTTTGTCCGCGCGTTGCATTTTCAGTTTCAGCGAATCTTCCGTCAACAACAGGATTTTCAAGGCGCGTTCTTCTGCTTCATTTCTGGTGGAATCCCGCAAAAAAAGGTAACTGGAAGAAGTGCGGAAGGCGCCTTTTTCCCGGTACAATCCGATCGATCGAAATTCGTATATCCGGTTGGGGTGCAGCACCAAACCAACAGAATCCAGGGGCACCGGAATGGTTTGTCCGTCCTGGTAATAGCCGGTCAGCCGCCAGGCGCCTTCCAGCAAGCGGGCATCGGGCGCGCAGGCGCAGATAAATATTAAGCTGCCCAACAAAAAAATCCACTTCATGTTTTATGCGTTTAAGAGGGCAAATGTAACAATCAAAGAAACCACCCATGCGTTTACACCTGTATTTATACTTGATCGTGTCATTCATGACGGCTTCCTGCGTCAAACCCAAAATTTATAAAGCCGAATTGTCGGCCCGCAGCGCCGCAGAAGCCCGGGAAAAAGTAATAGAGAAAGAGCTGGGCGACCGGAAAAACGAAGCCTCCACGCTGATAAAACAAGTGGGCGAACTCAACCGGACCATTGGCGTCCAGGAAAATGAAATCGGCAGCCTGCGTACCGAATTGTCCAACCGAACCCAAATGATGGGCGCTTCATCCAGCAAATTAGCCAATGAAAAAGCAGACCTGGAAAGAGAACTGGCCTCCAAAAATAACCTGCTCAACAACCGGGAGGAGGCGCTGCTGCGCATTCGGGAAGCGCAAGCCATGCGCAAGAAAATGGTCGGTGATATTGATGCGGCTTTGGCAAACGCCTACGCGCCTTTTGTCGAATCCGGCGTTACTGTCACCATAATTGATGAGACGGTGTTGCTTACCTTGCCCGACCAAGCCCTTTTTGATGATAAAGCGCTGAATATCAGTGCTTCCGGCAAAGAATTACTGATGCCTTTGGCCGAATTTCTGGCAGCCCGGCCCAGCCTTGACGTCGATGTGGTGGCATACACGGACAATATTTTACCGCCTAAAGAAAAGTCATTGAAAGATACCTGGGACTGGAGTTTGCAACGGGCTACCAACCTCATTCGTTTGCTGATCCGCGAATTCAACATCAACGCCAATCAACTGACGCCGGTCGGGCGCGGCGAATTTTATCCGGTCACGTCGAATGAAACCCTTGAAGGGCGGCAAAAAAACCGCAGAACGGTGGTGGTACTGCGTCCGGCACTACCTGCTTTGCCGAATGCGGAATAACAAACAAACTTAAGCCATCACGAATTTTCTATCGGTAGCACGGCCTTTAGGCTGTCGGGATAGCGCCTTTTAAGGCGGTTAGGACAGGCATAAATGCCCTTTTCCCGACAGCCTGAAGGCCGTGCTACCAATACCTCTATTCGCTTACTTCCGCGTCACTTTCCTCTGCTTCTTCTGTTTCCTCTTCCTCGTCAGACGTATCCTCATCGTCTGCTTCGATCATTTCTACGGATTCAATTTCCTCTTCAGATACTTCGAGGTTTTCTACTTGTTCGATTTCTTCAAAATTGAGCATGGTTTCAAATGTTAGAGATGATAAATGGTGAACTTACCCCGCAAAGCACGCAATGAAATGTTGCTTTAATTTTGCGTGCAGGTTAAGTTGCCATGAATTAAAACTGCATCCCTCATATCTCATCTTCATCTTCTATGTCCTCTTCCAGGTCATACTCGTCCTCTTCACCTTCTTCCTCTAAGGCAAAGCCGTCATCCAAATCGTCATCACCTAAGGCCAGGCTGTCTTCGTCTTCCTCAAATTCTTCATCCAGACCGTATTCTTCTTCTTCCATTTCTTCGGCTTCAGATTCATCGTCGAGCAGGTTGACAACATTCATGTTTTCAATGTCATAGCAGTCATTTCGTTCGTACAGCATGGTTTTTTTATTTAAAGTTGAACAATAGAGTAGTTATCAGTTATCCGTTATCAGTTATCCGTTTGGGCATGGGGAAATTGACATTGCATACTTTCATAATTTCAGCCTGAAACACCGATAACTGATAACTGATAACCGATAACTGATAACCGATAACTGATAACTGATAACTACTTATTTCTTCCGCGCGGCGCGTATCAGGAAGAATGCTAAAGTTGCAAAGAACAGCACCCCGAGAAAATGATACCCGCCCGTGCCGAGTATATGGGTGAGCGATTCTTCCACACTGATTGCGGCCAGCGAACCGGCGGTAGCGTCAGAGGCTTGCAGCAGGGCGACCACCACACCAGCTAAAGCACCTCCTGCGACCAATCCGGTAGCAAAAAGGCTGCCTTTGCCTAATTCGGAATCTTCCGTTGCTTCCCCTTTACGCTGTGCCATCCAGTCCGTCAGGCCTTTTAATGCACCACCGATCCAGATAGGCAGGGTTGTGCTGAGCGGCAGGTAAAGACCTACGGCAAACGAAAGTGATTTAACGCTGCAGAGCTCGAGTGTGATAGCGATAAATAGCCCGACCAGCACAAATTGCCAGTCGAGGTTAAAGGATAAAAGCCCTTTGATAAGTGTAGCCATCAGGGTGGCCTGCGGCGCGTTGAATTTTTCACCGATAGCGTGTTCGATCCCGGCTGCGCGCATTTCTGCGGTCGGATTGTCCAGGAACAATACCGTTGCGCCAATGACTAAGGAAGAAACGATAACGCCGATGAACAGGGCCAACTGCTGGTATTTTGGCGTAGCGCCGACAATATAACCCGTCTTCAGGTCCTGCGATGTTGCGCCGGCGTTGGCGGCAGCGATACAGATCATACTGCCCACGACCAGTGCCATCGGCTCGAATACTTTTCCCGTCCAGCCGACGCCGATAAATACGAGCGCCGTACCCATGATGGTTGCTATCGTCATACCTGAAATGGGGTTATTGCTGCTGCCAATGATGCCGACGATGCGGCTGGAAACCGTAACAAAGAAAAATCCAAAAATAATGACCAGGACGCCGATCATCAGTTTGCTCAAAATACTGTCGCCCGGAATGCTGGGAAGAACTGCCATCAGGAGAATCAGCGCCAGACATCCGATCGCTACTACTTTGAGCGACAGGTCTTGTTCCGTACGGACCACAGCCACATTAGCGTCGCGGTTGCGCATGGAAGCGACACTTTCCCGGAAAGAAGAAACGATTGTAGGCATGGTTTTAATCAGTGTAATAAAACCCGCGCCGGCAACGGCGCCTGCGCCGATTTGCCGGACATAAGCCCGATATAAAGCGCTGGTCAGGTCAGTGAACGTATGCGTTTCCGGGTTCCAACCGTATGGGTAACGCACATTTCCGGCAGCATCCGTAATAGGTTTAAGCAAATCCAGTTTGCTGAGTTGCATGGCAACGGTATCCATCGGAACCAATGTTGCCAGCAGCGGTATCAGTCCCATCCAGGCCAGTACGCCGCCTGCTACCAGCACGCCTGCGATGCGCGGCCCGATGATGTAACCCACGCCGAGATATTCCGGCGTGATTTCGCCGCTGACCCGCGCGGAAGGCAGGTATTTGTTGTTAGATGCCGTTTCCCATACTGGCGATTCGGCAATAACGCGGAATACCCTTTGCAACAGGGCATAGCCGAATGCAAAACCCAGTCCCTGGAAAGCAGTTTTGGCAAAATCGCCGCCTTTTTCACCCGCAATAAGCACATGCGCACAGGCAGTGCCTTCAGGATAGGGGAGGTTGGCATGTTCATTGACAATCAGTGACTTACGCAGTGGAATCATCATCAGAACGCCCAGAATGCCGCCAAAAATAGCGAGCATCAGGATGGTCCAGTAACTGAAAAACCCTTTGCCGATGCCATCGCTCAAAAATAAAAATGCAGGCAGGGTGAATACCACTCCGGCGGCGACCGATTCACCCGCCGAACCGGTCGTCTGAATGATGTTGTTCTCTAAAATGGTGGTTCCCAAGAACTTGCGGCCCAGTGAAATGGCCAATACCGCGATGGGAATGGAGGCGGAAACCGTTAGTCCCGCTTTTAAAGCCAGGTAGACGGTGGCTGCGCCAAACAGGATGCCAAACATAGATCCCAGCAGAATAGCCCGCAGGGTAAATTCTTTGACCGACATATCGCCGGGTGCAATGTAAGGTTTGAAATCGGAAGAGTCAGGTGGCTGCATATTTCGTTTTTGATTGGTAGAACCGGAAGATTAGATGGCGAAAGGTATAAAAATTTTGATTTCCTTTAAAAAGACCAAAAAATGGCCTGCGTGCGTTAAAGCACACGAGCCGGACATTTTTCAGACTGGCGCCGAAAAATATCGCCAAACAGGTGTTCGGCGGTACCAAACCTTTACAAACCGCATTACCTTCGCCCAAATTTATTCCCATTAGCATGAAGAAATCGCTTTTTTACACCCTCTTTTTATTCCTTTTCGTATCACAAATAAGTGCCCAGGACAAGCATTTTACCCAGTTTTATGCCTCTCCGCTTACCCTCAATCCGGCTTTGACAGGCGCTTTCGAGGGCAGTTACCGCCTGGGAACCATCTACCGGGATCAGTGGCGGCAGGTGCTCGACAATCCGATTAAGACGTTCTCCATGGGCGCCGATCTGCGTTTTGATGCGCCCGGAAAAAACAACAACGACGACGCTATCGGACTGGGCCTGATGTTTTTTAACGACAAAGTGAGTGTGATCGACTTTAGCACTACCCAGATTGCCCTTTCCATGGCGTATCACAAATCATTGGGCGGCGGCAAACGGCAGTTCCTGAGCCTGGGCGCCCAACTCGGCCTGACCCAGCGCAATGTCAATTACGAATCGCTCGATTTCCACGATGAATTCGACGGCTTTAACGGCTACACGGGTACTACCCTGGAAGATTTGCCCACCAACAATTTTGCATTTGCCGACTACAATGTAGGTTTGAACTATACGGCGAAGTTTGGCCGTTCCGGGCGGATTTTTGTCGGTACCGCTTTGCACCACTTTTTGCAACCGACCATTTCCTTTTATGAAACGGATGCCGAAGGCGATAAACTGTACATGAAATTAAACGGGCAGTTGGCAGCCAGCATTCCCCTCACCCGCGACAACCGGGTTTCGCTGCTCCCGCGGGTGCTGGTGGCCGTGCAAGGACCGCACATGGAAATCAATGCGGGCGCCAATTTCCGCACGGCTATGGGCAAATACGGCGGCAGCGCGGTACACTTTGGCGCCTGGGCGCGACCGGTACGTAACAGCGACGGCATCGGACTCGATGCCATTGTGGCGATGCTGGGTTTTGAACTGAACAATGTGCTGCTGGGTTTGAGTTATGACCTGAATATCAAGGCTTTAGAAGCCAAACAACGCCAAAGCGCTTTTGAAATCTCTATCGCATACCTGGGCAACTACGACAACGAAGAAATCGTTTGCCCGAAATTCTGATGCCATGAAAACAATTACCTTTTTTGCCCTCCTGCTTTGCGGCATTGGATGGGGATGCCAGTCGTCCTCACAAGCGCCCGCCACTACGTCGAATGCTGCATTTGTAGCAAACCCGCAACCGGTACCTGCTCAAACGGTGAAAACCCTGGAAACCGGAGCGCCCGCGCCCGATTTTAATCTTCCGGGTGTCGATGGAAAGTTTTACAGCCTGAACGATTTTAAAGCTGCGCGCGCCTTAGTGATCGTATTTACCTGCAACCATTGCCCGACGGCACAGGCGTACGAAGACCGGATCATGGCGTTTACCCATGATTACAAAGCAAAAGGAGTGGAAGTGGTGGCCATTTCGCCCAATAGCCCGCTGGGATTGTTGTACGAAGAATTGGGTTACAGCGACCTCAATGACGACTACACAGAGATGCAACGCCGCGCAACAGACAAAAAATTCAATTTCCCTTATTTGTACGACGGCGATACGGAAAGCGCTTCCCTGCAATATGGCCCGGCTGCAACGCCGCAGGCATTTGTATTCGATCAGGAACGCAAGTTGCGTTACACCGGACGGCTCGATCGCAGCGAGAAACCGGGAACTGCGAACGCAGACGATTTAAGAGCTGCCACCGATGCTGTGCTGGCCGGTCAGGCAGTGAAGGAACCTGTGACGCAAACCTTCGGCTGTTCCACCAAATGGGGCTGGAAATTGGATTTGCGCACCAAAGCGGACGCAGATTGGGCAAACAAGGAAGTAAAAGTGACAGGCATTGATGCGGCAGGCATTCGCACCCTGCTGAAAAACGAAGGCTCCGACAAATTGCGACTCATCAACATCTGGGCAACCTGGTGCGGCCCCTGTGTGCTGGAATATCCCGAATTCATCGTGTTGCAGCGCATGTATGGCGCGCGCGATTTTGAGTTTGTATCCGTTTCGGCAGATAAAGCCGAAAAAGAACCCAAAGTGTTGGAATTTTTGAAAAGCAAACAATCCGCCGTAACCAATTACCTGTTTACGGAATCCGACAAGTACGCACTCACGGAAGCCATTGGCAAAGATTGGAACGGCGCGTTGCCCTACACGGTGCTGCTGGAACCGGGCGGCAAAGTTGTCTGGTTCCACCAGGGGGAAGTCGATTTTTATGCCCTGAAACGCGTCATTGTCGAACACCCGCTAATGGGCAGGGTTTATTAAAAACCCAGCAGAACATTTCCGAAATAGGCGCCATTCAACCGGACTACATGCAGACCGGACGCAGGGTTGACGGGTTGCACCGAAAGCCAGTTGGCGCCTTTGTTGGTTGGAAAGGTTTTTTCCACGACAATTTTCCCGTTCATATCTGCCACCTGTAAAAGTACTTCAGCCGCTTCCGGGCTGTCATAATAGACCTGAAACGTGTGGCGGGCCGGGTTGGGAAAAATGTGGCCGCTCGCGAGTTGTTCCACAGCGCTGTTTTGCCATTGCAAATCCATGTTTTGTTTGCTCATCTCCGTATCGTACAATTCAGCAGGCAAATGCGTCGAACGGAAGCGTAGCATCTCTGATAGTTGCCCACCCTGAAGCGCTGTCAATTCTATAAAAAACAGCGCCTCGTTGGGGCGCAATGTCGCTGAGGCGCCATCCACCCATACC
The DNA here is from genome assembly GCA_043738235.1 of Lewinellaceae bacterium. Lineage (GTDB taxonomy): Bacteria > Bacteroidota > Bacteroidia > Chitinophagales > Saprospiraceae > M3007. The sequence goes on from JAYSZC010000461.1 coordinate 7,971, forward strand.
ACAGGCAAACGCCCTTCCGAAACAGCCGAAAACCTGTAACAGGTAGCGTCAAATCCGGGCAACCCCTGGGCATCTATACTGTTGATTTGCAGTACATTAGGATCAAAGTCGAGATCGAGTTGCAAGGCCTGGATTTCCTTCCATACTGTCCCATTTAGTTCTAAAACATGTCGCTCTCCGGGTTTCATATATCTGTCGGTGGCATAGAGCGAAAACACAGACCGGTCGCTGGGCGGCGGCGCGAAATAAGGTCCTGTGAGATCGCCTAATTTCACACCCATCAAATCGACACAATTACCGTTGGACTGCACATTTGATCCCTGCGGGATAAATTTCCAGGGGCTGCAAGGGAGATTTTCCAGCATACCGAGAATTAACTGCCTCCCTATTACTATATCGTACGTTGTAACCATACCGGAGCAATTCATATCTGCGGCGAGTATTTGCCAGTCCTGTACGAAGGTATCCAGGCCAAGTATGTGTTTGCTGATTCGTACAAGGTCAAAAGTGGAAAGGCCCTGGAGTGGATCCGTATCTGTTTTCGTTGCAGTAATGGTATAACTGGTATTTTGCAGTTGCGGCACATTGGAAAGGTTATAAGTGCCGGATGCGGCCATATTGACAGTCATGGTTGGTGTCGTAGCGCTGATCTGAACTCCGGAAACAGGGTTTCCAAAGGGGGATTCAATCGCGCATGATTGCGTCAGCTCCGAAGCGATACTTTGAGCGATCATATCCATTGTAAGCTGAGGTGTGCTGCCCCGTATATCGAATTCCACGTCTCCGTCAGGATGGATTATGATAAAAGTTGGAGTACCCTGAAATTCTCCAAACTGCCCGGTGATGTATGGTTGGAGGGCTGCTAATCCGCCGCCATCGGTACCGGCGCCCGGCATGGTGAGGTTTTTTGCGGTTTTGTATTGGGCGACTTTAAAATTATTGTCCGATTGCAGGGTACTCAGTATGAAAAATTCCACTTGCCCCGGGTGGGCTGCCAATTGGCTTTCATATAAAGTCTGCCAAAAGGGAGCATGGGTATTGCAAGGCGGACAAGTGGTAAAAAATGCTTCAATTACAACTACTTTACCCTGATTCAGGTAGTCATTATACAAGTTTCGGGATTGTGCATCGGTAGTTACAATGGTAAAATTGGGCGCGGTTTGGGCAAAACCATTGGCGCAAAAAAGCAGCAACAACAGTGTAAATAAATTTTTCATGTGACTCGGATTTGGATAAAAGAAAAAATACAAACGGTCCTTTGAACTCCGAAAAATACTCCATTCGCATTAACAATGCATTATATCGCAGATTTTTACTTTGGTGCATGGCGATTTTGTCAGGTACTTTACTTTTGTGCCATGAAAAATCGCATGTCCATTTTTGTGGTTGCCCTGTCTTTGACGGCCCTGTTCGCTTTTGACAAAATGGCTTTTCAAAGCCCGGGGCAATTGGGAGAGCGTTTGTTTTTTGACCCCATTCTTTCTTTGGACAGCAGCATTAGTTGCAGCAGTTGCCATATTCCACAATTCGCTTTTTCAGACACGGCCCTGTTGAGTCGCGGCGTAGGCGGCAGGACGGGGCGCCGCAATGCGCCCGGCATCACGAATATGTCGGCCCGGGCGCATTTTTTTTACGACGGGCGAGCCGCCACCCTGGAAGACCAGGTATTGATGCCGATACAGGATACGCTGGAAATGCGGGCCAATGCAGCATTGGTGACGGCTCGCTTGCGACAGCATTCGTATTACGGCCCTGCTTTTATTCAACTGTTTGGTAAAGAAGCAGATATGGCTGCACTGGCACAGGCATTGGCCGCCTTCGTCAGGACTTTGGAGACCGGCAACACCCCTTTTGACCGCTGGATGCAGGGCAAAGCGGGCGGCATGGACGCAGCAGCAGTGCGCGGTCGGGAAATTTTTATGAACAAAGGCAAATGTTTCGATTGCCACTTTTCACCCGATTTTACGGGAGATGAATTCAGAAATGTGGGACTGTATACCGGGCGGCGCAACCTGCAGGATCGCGGGCGCTTTGATGTGACGGGGGATAGTGCCGACCTGGGGAAATTTAAAGTGCCGGGACTGCGCAACGTAGCCGTTACGGCCCCCTATATGCACAACGGTATGTTCAAAACCCTGGAGGAAGTGATTGAATTTTACGATACGCCTAACCAGGTGGTACCGGGCGGCATCAACCGGGATAGTCTGCTCGCAGAGCCGCTTCGACTCAGCCCGGAGGAAAAAAGCGACCTGAAAGTATTTCTGGAAGCCCTGACGGACGACAGATTTATCAGGTTGTAAGTAGTTATCCGTTATTAGTTATTGGTGATCAGTGTTGATAATCAAGCATTTATAAAGAATTTAATCAAAACGAATTTTCTCCTTTTATTTAACTTTTTATGCACTGCGTTGTTTACAGCCTAAAAAATGCTATGGAAAATAAAGATCAAAACTGGAATACACTCAGCTCGGAAGAAGAATATGTCATGGAGAAGAAAGGTACGGAAAGGGCTTTTACCGGCGAATATAACAACCACAAAGCCGCAGGCACATTTATCTGCCGCCGCTGTAATGCACCTTTATACCAGTCGTCCGACAAGTTTGACAGCGGCTGTGGCTGGCCCTCTTTTGATGATGAAATCCCCGGCGCCATTGTTCGCCACACGGATACGACGCTGGGAATGAAGCGGACGGAAATCGTTTGCGCCAATTGTGAAGGGCACTTGGGACACGTGTTTGAAGGCGAACGGCTGACCGCCAAAAATACGCGGCATTGTGTCAATTCGCTTTCCATCCGTTTTGTTCCGGCTGCCGATTGAAAATCAAAATCGTATAAATAGGTCTGATCCTTTTTTCCCCATACATTAGCCCTCTGTTCTAACCAAAGATCAAGCAACTATTGTATGTCGGTAAAAAACTACTCAAAAGAATCGCTCGAACTCCACGAAAAACATAAAGGCAAAATCGGCATTCGTTTGAAAATGCCTGTTGTTTCCAAAGACGACCTCTCTACGGTGTATTCTCCCGGCGTGGCAGCTCCCTGTGAAGCAATCAGAGACAACCCCGAAGAAGTATACCGGTATACGATCAAGTCTAACACGGTCGCTGTGGTTTCGGATGGTACTGCCGTGCTGGGCTTGGGTAATATCGGTGCTGCGGCTGCCATACCGGTGATGGAAGGCAAATCCATGCTTT
>JAYSZC010000462.1:0-1708 GCA_043738235.1 Lewinellaceae bacterium
GTTGACCAATTTTCTGTTTTCGTCAACTCTACGAGGGAAAAATCCGCGTTAATCCGCGTCATCCGTGTTATCCGCGTTGCCATTAACTCTACGAGGGAAAAATCCGCGCACCATCCGATCATATCCAGACAAATCCTTTTTCAAAACCACCTGCAAAAATCCTTTTTCGGTCAAAAGGTCTGCCACTTGCGCAGCATTGAACTCATTGCATTCAAAAAACAACACGCCGCCGGGGCGCAGTTTTTCCAGGGCAAAATCTGCGATGGTTCGGTAAAAAACAAGTGGATACTCATCGCTGACAAACAAAGCCAGCGGGGGTTCGTGGGCCAGCACGTGTTCGGGCATCAGTTCTTTTTCAGCCGACGGAATATAGGGTGGATTGCTGACGATGACATCCAAGGCAGGAAAAGCCTGCCAATCGGATATCTGCAAAATATCGCCCTGCAGGAACCGAAAATCGGCGGAAGCGCCCAAAATTCGTTGGGCATTACGCGTAGCAAGTGACAGGGCGTCGGCGCTTTTTTCCAGCCCGAATAATTGAAGTTTGGGAAATTTTTTCTTGAGTGTAATGGCAATACAGCCGCTGCCCAGACCGATGTCGAGCAGCGAAACATTATTTTCAGTATCCAGGTGTCGCAAATATTCCAGCACCCAGGCTGCCAGTTCTTCGGTTTCCTGACGGGGAATCAGAACCGCCGGATTTACCTGAAAAACCAGGCCGAAAAAATCGGCGGTACCGACTACATACTGCACCGGTTCTCCCGCCTGAAGTCGGCGTATAATTTGTTGTAAATCATCGGTTTGTGCACTCGTCCATTCCGAAACAAAAACAGATTCCGGTTTTCGATGTACCTGGAAAACATCTTCCAGGACAATACGTGCAATGCCGCCGGCCTCCGCCAGACCATAACGCGGCGAGAGCGCCTGGATCAATATGGATTTAACGGTAGCAGGTGTCACAATTAATCAAAAAGGGCGGCCTGACGTAACAATTCATCTTCCTGACGATCTGACTCCGAATAGCTGGAATGTAGCGGTTCATCGGCCAATACACGTTTCACAATGCGGAGTTGGTGGGTATACCGGTCGAGTTCACGGTTGAAAATGCCGAAATGATCTAATTTGTCGATCCGAACTTTACCTGATGCGTGGATGACATGGCAATCGGGCATAATAATTCCGACATGGGTGATCTGGCCTTTGGCATTGTCGAAAAAGGCGAGGTCGCCGGCCTGGCATTGTTCCATAAAATCAACGGCGCGGCCCTGTGTCACCTGCTGGGAGGCATCGCGCAACAGGCGGATACCGGCTATTTTGAACACCATTTGAGTCAGGCCCGAACAATCGATCCCGAAAGGAGAACGACCGCCCCACAGATACGGCGCGTGCAAGTAACGCCGCGCAATTTTCACCACCCAGTCGATGGTGAGTTGTTGTTGCCCGGGAGTAACGACAGGGCCTGAAAATTGAAAAGACTGGTCGGCCAGCATACACCGCAAGCCATCGTACATGGGCAACACCGCGCCCATCGTCAGCGGAATAAAGTGATCGGCAGCCATCAGTCCTTCTACCAAAGAAAGATTCAGCGTTTGCCGCTCGGCATACGCGTCGAACTCACTGGGAGTCAGGCGTTTCAATTGTTTGGCATCCACCCATCCAATATAGCCGTCCCAGGAGCACAACACCTGTTTCCAGTTATCTTTCGATG
>JAYSZC010000463.1:0-11140 GCA_043738235.1 Lewinellaceae bacterium
GGCCGTAATCGATGCCTTTTCCGTTGACCTGGTGGCAATTGGCGCAATACTGTTCAAAGAGCGGGGCGCCTTTAGTTACATCGCCTTTCAGGGCGAGCAGATCGGCCATAGCCGGAATTTTTTGCGCGGCATTCGGATCAGCGTTGCCGAGGTAAGTGGCCGCTTCCAACCGAACCGCCATACGCCATGCGCCGCTCACACCCTGCACGGCAGCCGGAATGAAGCGCGGCTCGATTTTACCGGCTTTGAGTAGTTCGAGGACGCGCTCCTCGCCATTCCAGCTGTTGCCCAACCATTCCGTTACCTGGCGGCGCAGCACTTCGTCGCGTTTGCGGTCGAAAGCCACGGATTCCAGGATTGCCAACTGCTCTTTCCCGCCCGAGCGGCGAATGGCTTCCAGCAATTGCAGGGATTCTTTTCCCTTGCGTTTCTGTTGTATTGTTTTTTTAAACATGGCCAGACCGACAGGATTTTTCAACAACACATCGGCGGCGCGACGCGGGTTTTCCCCTTTCAAAATAAGTTGATACAGGCGGGACTTTTCTTCCGGCAGGCGGTACCGGTCTGCGAATTCGAGGTAGGCCTCGCCCTGCAAACCCGCCATAATTTTGCTCAATGCCGCTTTGGCGTCGGGCGTTTTTTTCACCAATTCCACATCTAAGTGTCGCAATGCCAGTGTTGAAAGGGCTGTGTCGGCAGTGTTTTCGCGCAATATTTTGAGCAAAACCGGCGAAGCCTGCGCAGGATGCTGAAAATCAAAAGCGCGGAAGTAACGCAGGCGTTGCGCCAATGGCGTTTGCCGGTCGGTTGCCAATTGCCCGAGCAGCGGACAGGCCGCAGCGCAACGCGCGCGCCAGACAATATCCTTTCCCGCAGCGCTTTGAATATTTCCGCCCGCTTGTTGCCAGGCGCTGAGACATGCCTCCCATTGGCTGTCGGCGCCGATACCCAGCGATTCCAGATACCAGCGGTCGTGGCCATCGTGTTGTAGCGCCAGGGTGCTCCAGATGGCGGGTACTTCGGGCGCTTTTTGGTGGTGCAGGGCCAGGGCGACTTCCCGGCGCACCTGCGGGTCGGGGTCCCGGGCTAATTGTTGCAGCAGCGGCATCAGAGTAGCTGCGCCCTGCCGGGCTGCGCGGATGGCGACGATACGAAAGTTTGGGTTTGCATCGGCAGCCGCAGCCTGTATGTAAGGCACGGGGTTGGCGCCTTTCGCCAGCAACCAAAGCGCCCGGGCGCGGAGATGCGGCGCGGCGTTGGAGTGGTATAGTTGGGCCAAAGCCGGTTCGGCGGCTGCGCCTTTCCGGTGCAGGGCATTCCAGGCTTTCCAGCGCACCGAAAGATTGGGGTTTTGCAGGGCTGAAACAGCGCCTTCTATGGTTGAAAAATCAAAAACAGGCACGGTGTAGCGCGCAGCGTCCGGCGGCGCAATGCGGAACACACGGCCCCGGTTCTGGTCGCCCGCCTGGTGGCCGCCTACGCCGGGATCGTACCAGTCGGCCACAAACAAGGAGCCATCGGGGGCTACGCACACGTCGCTGGGGCGGAACCATTGATCCACCTGGCTTTCCGCAATATTGTCCATCGTCGCTTTATAACCGGCGCCATCGGGTTGTACCGGATAAGCCCGCACGACATTAGGGCCGGCGTCGGCATGGATAGGCTGGCCCTGAAAACGTTCGGGTAGCAGATCGCCTTCATACACCAACATACCGCATGGCGAACCCGCGCCGGTTTGCAGCACATTGGGCACTACGCCGGGGTCGTTGAGGTGCCAGTGGCGGCGCGGGATGTCGGGTTCGATATTGGTGCGGTTGACCTGCCAGCCGGCGCCCGTCATTTCGTCGGTGTAACCATAATTACCGAATTCCATCACATAATTGATCCGCACGCCTTTATTGCCGTCATCGTCGTTGTCCGATTGCCAGAGCGTACCGTAACTGTCGGGCGCCACTTCGTAATTGTTGCGGAAATTATGCCCCAGCACCTCAAAATGGGTAAAATCGGGGTCGCAGCGGAATACCATGCCCTGCCGGTAGTTTTTGGGGTCGATGTCTTTCCCGTCGGCATCTTTGATGGTTTGGCCTTTACTGTCCTGCAACATTTCGCCCGCATTGCCGAAGTTGAAATAGAATTTTCCGTCGGGGCCGAACACCACGGCGTGCAGGCCGTGGTCGTGCTGACGCCCGCCGATACCTTGCAGGATAATTTCTTTTTTATCGGCTTTATCGTCGCCGTTTTCATCGGTGAACAACCAGAGGTAAGGGCTTTGGGAAACGATGGCCCGGTTGCCCATGACCCAGATGCCGAGCGGCGATTCCACTTCCGGCCCCTGGTAAAACACCGTGCTTTTGTCGGCCTTGCCGTCGCCGTCGCTGTCTTCCAGGATCAGGATGCGGTCGCCTTCCGGATGCACCGGATTGCCATTGATTTCCGGGCGGTAGTTATAGGCTTCGCAAAGCCAGATGCGGCCGCGGTCGTCGATGTCCATATCCGTCGGGTTGGTCATCATGGGTTCGGAGGCAAACAGTTGCGCCTGCAGGCCATCGGCGATTTGCAGGTTTTTGACGGCGTTTTCGGGTTTGCGGAGTTCGGCCTCGGGATCGCCGTTGGTGAAGAGGACGAAACTGAAGAGGATGGTGCTGAGTAAGAGGAGGAGCGTTTTTTTCATTTTTTTGTTATTCTTCATTGTAAATCTCCGCCCGCATATTGTCTATTTGCAAATCCTGCTCGCTGCCAGGATTCCATACACAGAAACTGACGGAATTGAATGGTTTGTTGGGTAATTTGACATCAATGTACAGGTTTTTAGAGTCGCCGGTATCTAAAAAACGGTGCAGGCGAATGGCGTAGCCTTTTACTTCCTTGTCGTCATTTTTAAGCCGGACGATAAGTTGAGGCATACTAAAAAGTTCCCATTCCTTGAACTCACATTTAAAATCGGCACTCACCCGCAGCCATTTAGCCGCGCCGTTTTGCAAGGGTACTGTGGCAACTTGTGTAAACTCCCTGCCCTTTGTGACGTATTCGCAGGGCGTGCCATTGAATCGCTTACCGCTTTTAATCAGGGTAGTGTCGTTATTAAAATCATTGAAATACAACTCCTGAACATCCTTGCGAACGCCCGTGAAAATATGGCGGGTGTCGTATAGTTTTTTGGTTTCCTCCGGCACTTTAAACCGCCCGACGACGGCCCAGAAGTAAGCCCGCGTCATATTGTACGGGTCAACCAACTGCCCCCGGTGAATCTGGTGCGTCCACCAGATATTGTAATAAGCAAACAGCATAAATACGCCATACAGCAGCATCCGCCTGATTTTATGCGTATCCGTTGCAGCAATCAACGCAGCAAAAGGAAAGGCCAGCGCCGGGTAACTTTGAATCATGGCCCTGCCTCCGTACCACCAGATGTCCCAGGCCGTGACGATATAGGTATTGACCAAAATGAAGAGGAACAATGCCCAAAAATGTACCTTTCTTTTGTATAAAGTTACCAGCCCGATCAGGGCAAATATCATGATGGGCGTGTACACTAACCAGCCGGTGCGCGCGCTGAACATGTAGAGGTAAAAATGGGGTTTCAGCCATTTGAACGACTGCTCGCCGTAACTGTACACGAACCATTGACCGGTGACGTATTTCCAGTAAAATAACTGGATACTTGCGATCAGTACGCAGGTGATGGCTGCTACCAGATACAGCGAAATATGTTGCCCGATAAAACGGCCTCTTTCCCGGATGGCAGCCGGTCGAAGTGAAGGCATGGCCCAGAGCAGGGGAATGAGCACAGATATAATATCGGTGGGGCGTGTCAGCGTACAAATGCCGACGGCTACACCGATGCCCAGGCTTGCCGCGAGGCCCGGTTTTTTATAAAAACGGTCTGTCAGGAAAATTAGGATGGCGTACCAGGTGAATAACCAATTGTGTGTCAGCGCATTATCAATAGCCGCATAGTTCAGGTAATTGGTGGCAAACGCGTAGCACAGTATCACAATAGAAACCACTTTGTCGCTGAAATAAGGCAGCAGCATCTTCCTCAAAAAAACCAAACCCAGCAGGCACATCAACAAACCGCCGATCTGAATAGCCAACTGATAGGGTTTTGAAAATCCGTCGGCCTCGAAACCCAAGGGCGCTGCCACTGTATGTGCCACCGCAAAAAAAGGCAGGTATTGCAAAGCCATTCCGCTGGAATATTTCATCACATAATTGCCGGAAGGATGCAGAAATGCCTGTTGGAAATCGGGGGTAGACTGGTGTTTTTTCAGAATATCCTGACTAAATGCTACCTGCTTTATATCCTGGTAAATAAAAGCCGCCGGCAGGTACCAGTAATAGCCCGAAACATCCCAGCTCAGCGTGGATTCCACCCCGATTTTATTCCATTTAGGATAATATAGGAATGAAATCAGAACGATCAGCAGAAAAGAGAACCCGATTGCTTTTTTGGAAGACAACATGGAGATGTTCATAAAGATGAATAATAACGATCAGGCTACTTTTTTTTCCTTCGCAGTAGTACCATATCACTTTCTGACGGCTTTAGCACAATTTCATAGGTATCCAAAATGGGTTGTGCTTCTGCTTCTGAAACCGCGTAATAAAACTCGTAATCCTCGGTCGGCGCTCTGTCAGGGTGCCACGCAAAAGGTTTGACAATACGGTTATAGCCCCGGGGATCGAGCTCGAGGTGAAAGATAAAGGAGTTTTGCATGGTTCCGTAAGTATCAAAACTAAAAGGTTCGAGGCGACCTTCTGCTTGCTGTACACTTTTCAGGTAGTCTAACACAACATAAGTGCTTTGGTCATGCCACCATTCTGTTGTTTCCCGGAGATTGACCGATTCTTTCACATTGATAACAGCAATAAGCCCAATTGGCAGCATAAAACTCCATGCCCATCGGGTAAAGCGCTCATACAGCCATGCCGCAGCCACTCCGAGCGATAGTGCAAAAAGCGGCCAGTAAAGCAATGCCAATCGCGGTTCCAGAAAAGGCGTATGGGTTAATTCCACGACCAAAACATTGGTGATTAACATGCCCGATAACAGCAACAAAATGAAAAGCCGGGCATCAGTCGCAATCCTCATTTTATTGTCAGACCATGTTTTCAAGGCCATGTGGCATACACCTAATGTAAAAACTACGGCCAGCAGGGCGAGTATATGCGCCGTACTATTTTCTACAAACCGGTTATGATAGGTAGCGATCCGAATCGATCTTTCGGCTGACCCAAACAAAGTGTCCAGCGGATTCCATTTTTGAATTTCGGAATGTTTACTCAATTCCCGGAGCGGGACAATGAGCAACCCTGCCCAAATGCCCAGCGTGAGCAGCGCCAACTTTGTTTGGTGAAAGAAATTTGAAAGTGAACTACTTTTTTGCCATGCGCTAAGCAGCAAAAGACTTACAAAAGGAATGAAAAACAGTAGTTGTGTAAAATTGGCATAAACCGCCAACCCTGCCAAAACAACAGCCCAGTGCAGGCTTGCCCAACGGTTTTCATTCAAAAAACGCCATGCCTGCCAAATGGCTGCAACCATAAACCCCAATCCAAGCGCATAACCACGCGCCAAAGAAAAATATTCCAGCAAATAAGGTTGACCCAGGAGTATGGCAAAAGCGAATGCGCTAACCCATGCATGTTCAGATATTTTCCGGCTCAACAGTAGCCCTGCCCAGGCATAAACGAAAGCGCCGATCAGTGCAGGTATCCGCACGATAAACGGGTGCCATCCAAACATTCCAGTAAGCGCTTTGATAAGTAATGTGTTGAGAATGTGGTTATTAGGATTAGCATTGGTTTGCAAAAAAAGCAAATCAAGTACATCGCGCGGTACATGGGAGACTGCGGTGGAACACTCATCCACTGTGATGGGAATAACCCATGCCCGGATAAGCACATATACCCCGAAAGCCATGGCGATAGCCGCTAACAATATATCTGTTTTGCGATTCATGGGGCGAATATCCATATTTTCATTTGGTAATAATAATATCAACCCGGTACTTAGCGCAACAATAAGTGTGTCGTCAAAAAATTAGAAATTCTACGCATCAGACATGGGCCAATGCTTGTTTTTCCTTGCTATAATTCCTGCGCTGATCAGTTTTTGGGGATACATCAAACAGCAGGAACGGTGGAGCGCCTGGATGCTGGTGCTGAGCGCTTTCCTGCTCCGGATCGGGGTAGCGGTGATGGATGAGTTTCTACACGACTGGGATGAACGATTTCATGCGCTGGTGGCAAAAAACATGATGAGCTACCCGTTCAAACCAATGCTGCGGGTAGATCCAGTGTTGCCCTACGACTACACTGCCTGGTGTTGTAATCATATCTGGGTGCATAAGCAGCCGCTTTTCATGTGGCAAATGGCGTTGTCTATGAAAATATTCGGCGTGCATGAAATAGCCGTTCGCTTGCCCAGCGCGCTGCTCAGCGCCGCGATGGTGTGGTGCGTGTACCGGATCGCGCTAATTTGGACCAACAATTTTAACATCGCTTATGTGGCAGCGCTGCTGAATACGTTTGCTTATTACCAGATAGAAATGGTGTCCGGTAAAGAATGTTTAGACCACAATGACCTCGTTTTTACCGCTTATGTGACGGGGAGTATCTGGGCCTTCTGCGAATATTCCAAACAGAAATCATTCCGATGGGCCATCATTACAGGCTGCCTGGTGGGTTGTGCTATTTTGGTAAAATGGCTGACCGGTTTGCTGGTTTTTGGGGGATGGGGACTTTGGGTGCTTTTACAAAAAGAGGAACGGTATATCTGGAAAAATTACCGCGATTTGCTCCTTGCTTTTGCCTGTGCTATGGCGATTGCATTGCCTTGGCAATTGTATATCATGCAGGCATTTCCCCTGGAAAGCGCCTGGGAATACGCCTATAATTACAAACATATTACCGAAAAACTGGGCGCCTTTTCTTCCGAAGACTGGAGGTTCCATTTTATGCAATGGCCGCTTCACTACGGCAATCTATTGCTGCCTTTTTTAGGTTTGGGCTTATTGAGCCTATATCCGCTCGGCATTATAAAAAGCAAACTGAGCATTCCTCTGCTCAGCATGGCTATCGTGGTTTATTCCTTTTTTTCTTTTGTCGTTCAAACCAAAATGCCCGCTTTTGTATACATCGTTTGCCCTATCGTATTGACTATCATCGCTATCGGAATAGTTCAATTGCTGGATGTCATCGCCAAAATTTCGCTCCATAAAAGATGGATGGAACTACCCGTTTTAATAGTGCTGGTGTTGAACACATGCAGACCCTGGGCCATTATGGAGGAACGCAGCACGTTCAATGAAGATCGAAATGCCAAAATTGCCAACACGAACATTTTTAAAAATCTGCATCAAAAAATTCCCCCGGACTACCTCGTTTTCAACTGCAAAAGTTTTGAAGACGTAGATCTGCTTTTTTACAACCGGTACAATGCCCATAGTTGGTGCCCTTCGGAAAAACAGTTGGATTCACTTCTTGCAGCAGGTTATAAAATCGCGGTTTTTCAAGCACATAAGGGTAAAAAACTCCCGGATTATGTGTCGGCGAATCCAAATGTGCTGGTGATAATGGAGGAACTGAAATAAAGGGATGACTCATGTTTTTCTTACCTTGCCGCCCAATTTTTTTATGGAAACAATGCAGCACACATTAAATAGTAAAGGCTTTATCAACTGGTTTGCACAGCGGGAAAACAGACCCTATGCTGTGTTGGGTATTGCCGTGGCCGTTATGGTGCTGCTCGCACTCATTGCAGAAGGCACCGGCGACGAAGGCGACAGCGTATACCATTACCTTTTTGCCCGGTATGCTTTTGAGCACCCCACCAATTTTTTTAACCACTGGGCCAAGCCGCTTTTTGTCATGGTGGCAGCGCCATTTGCACAACTCGGCATCACAGGTGTTAAACTGCTGAATGTCGCTTTCTGGGGTATTCAGATTTATTGCGCGATTCAGATAGCAGAACACTTTAGCATCAAAAGATCGTGGTTGCTCCCGGTTTTTGCGATCATGGCGCCTATGAATGTGACGCATACCTTGTCGGGACTGACGGAGCCGATGTTTGCAGCCTGGTTTGCTGTTTCTGTTCTGTTGTTACTACGGCGGCAGTATCTGGCGGCCTATATCCTATTCTCTTTTTTGCCTTTTGTACGCTCCGAGGGGTTGATTATTTTGTGCCCGCTGCTGTTGTACGCCCTTTGGCGACGGCACTACCAGTATATTTTGCTGTTCCCGCTGGGGCATGTGGTCATGGCTATTGCCGGCAAACCCATTCATGACGACTACTGGTGGATATTTAATAAAATGACCTACCGCGGCCTGGTTTCTGCTTATGGAAGCGGCCCATGGGATCATTTTATCAATAATTTGCCGAGCGTGATTGGCATTGCGCTTTGTCTGTTACTGATCGTCGGATTGTTGTACGGTTTTTTCAAACTGGTGGCAGGCGGGCGCTGGTTCCGCGACGAACTAGCTCGCGACGAAGCCTGGCTGGTGTACGGCATGTTCCTCTCTTATTTTGCGGCGCACACGATCTTCTGGTGGAAAGGCATGTTCAATTCTTTCGGCCTGATGCGCGTGTTGCTGGGAATCATGCCCGCTATCCTGCTGATTTGCCTGAGGGGCTTGAATACCATTGCCTCGGGTTTTATGATGATCCACCGCCGTTCGGAGCCGGTGGTGCTGGCAACGCTGCTGGCAGGACTTGCGTGGTCGTTTTTCGGCAGGCTCAGCTGGGATGCTGATTTCAGTTTGAATGCTGCGCAGCGATCCTTGTATCAGGCTTCGGAGGCCGTTTTACAAAAATTTCCCAACAAGTCGGAAAATGTATATTATATAGAAGCATACGCCGCCGCTATCCCGCTGGGACTGGATGTTTTTGACCGATATCATACGCGGGAAGCCTGGCGATTGTATTCCGGCGAACCGGTGCCACCCAATAGTATTGTGGTATATGATTACTGGTTTTTCGGGCATGAAGCCCGGGTGCCCCTGGAGCAACTTCAGCAGGACAAAAGATTAGTGCCGATGGGTGTCTTTGAGGGACGGACGAAAGCCCAGCAGGGAAACATGACCCATCTGTTCTATGTGCATCCCGACTCTGTTCGCAGTGACTGGCATTTTTTATACACCTGGGATACGCTGTCGGAATTGCCCAAAGTGGTGGATATTGCAGGTCGGAGAGCGGCAAAAATTGATAAACAGCAACAATATTCCTTTGCCTTTACCTCCGGGCTAAAAAGTTTCCCGGATGAGGCGAGTCTGGTGGTGAGTTTCGATGCCTATTGTGAAACGGAAGGCAGCAAAATACCGGGCATGTTTGTATTTAGCGTCGAGGCCGAATACAGGCCGTACGACTGGCGCGGCAGACCCCTGAAAAACGACGGCCTGCCTGCCAAAACCTGGCAGAAATACCGTTTTGTAGAAAAACTCCCGAAAGGAAAAGACGAAAAAGATAAAATAGGTACCTGCATCTGGAATGATTCGGAGGAGCCTGTTTATATCAATAATTTCAAGGTGGAAGTTCTTTCCAACTAAGTAAAAGGGCAAAAAGCAATGTAAATCAATGAGTTACAGAAGATTTAGTTTTGTTTAAATTATTTGCAAATGCTTGATTATCCACACTGATAACCAATAACTGATAACGGATAACTACTTAGTGCAATGCCATGAAACAGTTTATTTCCGAAAAAAATATCCGCCTGCTGTTTTGGATCATTCCTTTGTTGAGTATGGCCATGCACTGGCGTATTTTCAGTACCGACCTGATGGGGGTTCACCTATGGCGGCAATCGCAGACGCAATTGAATATCCAGAATTTTTACCGGCACGATTTTAATATCCTGAATCCGCGGGTCAATATCACGAACTTAGGCCCCAATACGCTGTACCGCTACGAATTTCCCATTATGCAATGGAGCATCGCCTGTGTGCATAAATTGCTGGGAGAGTCGATCACTATTACGCGGGTTTGTTTGTTTCTGCTGGGCTTATGCACGGTTTGGGGTGTTTTTTTTCTCGGAAGAACACTTTTTAAAGATGATGTAGTCGCGGGATTGCTGGCCTGGGCCTTCAATTTTTCCCCGCTGTTTTACTATTATACCATGAACCCGATCCCCGACAACCTGGCCCTTTGCGGCAGCGTCTGGGGCATCGCCTGGTTTTTTCAATACCAGCAAAGTAATCGCTACAAACACGCTGCTTTTTCGGCATTTTTCCTGTTGCTGGCCGTGTGGGCCAAACTACCGTTCATCGTTTTTTATGCCACGGTTGGGCTTTACCTGTTCACTATGATCGCCAAAGTGGGCGTTCGGTATGCTGGAAAATACGTGTTGGCCGGACTTATATATACCGCTTTTCTGCTGCCGGCTATCGCATGGTATGCCTGGGTGATGCCCGGCTGGAGTGGCAACGGGGTGTTGTCCGGCATGCTTGCACATAAAATCACCGGTTCGGAGGCCTTGAGTATCTTGAAGTACCATACCACTCATTTACTTCCCGCGCTGTTGCTCAATTATGGCTCCGTCCTGTTTTTTGCAGCAGCCATTTTTTTCCTGTTTAAAAACAAAGCATACTGGAAAGGCGATTTTTGGCTGCTGGCCATTTCGGGCCTTGGCGTACTGGCATATTTCGGTTTTGAACTGAATATGATCAATACGGTGCACGATTATTACATGATGCCTTTTTTACTGCCGGTTTTTGTGCTTGTCGGCTATGGAATTAAAAACCTGTGGTATGCCGGCAAAATCACGCGGTATGTATCCATCCTTGCATTAGTTTTATTACCCATTTTTGCTTACCAGGAGGTAAACAACTATTGGAGTGTTGAAAAATCATATTGCAACCCTGCCCTGATCGAGCACCGGGAAGAACTGCGCAATGCAGTGCCTTCCAACGAAATTTGTATTATGCAAAACGACATTTCCATGCACGTTTACCCTTATGCTTTAGACAAAATCGGCCCGGTTTTTTCCAAAGACGAACTGCCGCCCGAATGGGTAGACGACATGATCCGTCGCCTGCATATCCGATACATGTACTCCGATGCCCGGAAAGTAGATGAAAACCCCGCCGTCGTACCATATCTCGATACCCTGCTGCTCGAACGCGGCACCATGCGGGTGTACCGGTT
>JAYSZC010000464.1:0-11119 GCA_043738235.1 Lewinellaceae bacterium
ATTGAAGGTATGCTGAAACGCATGGTACCGGAAGTACAGGAAGTCATTCAGGAGATGGCTTAAGCAGATGTCCCTGATCAAAAAACTGGCCGGCGACACTGCGCTCTACGGATTGAGCAGTATCGTCGGCCGACTTTTAAACATGCTGCTGGTGCCCTTTTACACGAGGGTGCTGGATACCACGAATGAATACGGGGCGGTGATCGATTTATACGCGACCTCCGCCTTTATTATGGTGTTGTTTTCCTACCGGATGGAATCCGCGTTTTTCAGGTTTGGCACGCCCGTGCAAGACCGCGACAAAGCATTTGGCGCCGGTATGATGTCGCTTTTTGTAACAACGGCGCTGACGGCGGGCCTGTTACTGTTTTTCGCTCAACCCATCGCCGACGTATTACAATACCCGCAACATCCGGAATATATCCGCTGGTTCACCTTGATCCTGGCCTTCGACTGCCTGGCGGAATTACCATTTGCCCGCCTGCGACTGGAACAACGCCCCCGGCGTTTTGTGGCGATCAAACTCACCAATATTGCCGTCAACATCGGCATGAACCTGTTCTGGCTGGTATTTTGCCCCTGGGCAGAAAGCCAGGGCATCAACTGGGTACACGCCGTCTGGTCGCCCGGCCTGGGCGTAGCCTATATATTTATGTCGAACCTGCTGGCCAGTGTGGTCACGCTGTTGTTGTTAAGCCCGCAAATCCGGGCTATCCGTTGGACCTTCGACCCGGAATTGTGGAAAAGGATGATCCTGTATGCCGCTCCGCTGATTATCGTCAGCCTTGCCGGCATCGTCGATGAAATGTTCAGCCGCTCCATGTTGAAATACCTGCTGCCCGGCACAGCGCAGGAAAACCTGGGTCAGGTTGGCATTTTCGGCGCCAATTACAAACTGGCGGCCCTGATTACGTTGTTCACGCAGGCGTATCGCTACGCTGCCGAACCTTTCTTTTTCCGTCATGCCGCCGAAAAAGACGCCATGCGCACACAGGCGCAGGTGACCAAGTGGTTTACGATTACTTCTGCAGCGGGTATGCTGGCCATCCTGCTTTTCCTCGATATTGTCAAATATTTCATTGCGCCCCAATACTGGAGCGGCCTGCACGTGGTGCCCGTTTTGCTCCTGGCCAATCTGTTGCTGGGCGTGTATTACAATTTTTCCATCTGGTACCGCCTGAAAGACCGCACAGGCCTCGGCGCCTGGATTTCTATAGCGGGGGCAGTCATCACTATATTGCTCAACCTGGTTTTGATTCCACTGTACGGTTTCACCGGCGCGGCCTGGGTGACGCTGGTTTGTTACACGTTTATGAGTGCAGCCACCTGGTTCACCGGACAAAAGCACTATCCGGTACCGTACGAGATCAGGCGTATGGCGTTGTATGTGCTACTGGTTTTTGCGTTGTGGTTTGTCAATCAAATGCTGCAACCTGCACTGGCTGGTCTGCCAGTGGTGTTGTGGGCCATGCGGGTTGTATTGCTGGCGCTGTTTGCCGGAAGCGTATACCGGTGGGAGTGGAAAAAGAGAACAGTTTGATATTAGTTCTTAGAATTCCAGGAATCTTCATGCACGATGTCCCCGCTGGTATACGTCCACTTTATTTTCTGATACGTAAGGGACACATCCTCCATGGGCACTCCTTTGTCGGTTGTCCACGATCGGATGCCGGTGATACTCGCATCCTTCAGTTTGATGGTAAAATACAACTGCATGGCGCCTGCACCGCTTCCCACTTTATTTACTGCGATCCGGTATAGGGAAAGATTTACTTCACTGAGTTCTTCATTGGTCGTCAGTGCCCTGTAAAGAAGTGGCGATGCTTTGTCCAGTTCCTTGGTGATTACCAGCGGTTTGTGTTGCCGTTTGCCTGTGGCCTGGCCGCTTGCCACATCCCGTGGCGATACGATGTCGTGTTGAAAGGCAGTCACTTTGATCAGCCCTTCTCTTCCTTTTTCGACTACGTCTCCTTTGATGTCTCCCTGGATTTTACCCTTGACATGGAGGTAATGCTGATTGTTTTGTCCCGAAACGTTGAAACAGGGAAACGTCATTGCTGCCAGAAGCAGTAGATAAACCGGATTTTGAATGGATTTTTTCATCGGTAGAAAGGTTAATTTTGTTAAAGAAAACGAACAAAATTATACTAATAATAACGAAAAACCAAAAACCGCCTTCCGGCTTCATCGCGCAATCCGCGGGGTACAATCCTGAATATGGCTATCGCCCGGCACGTAGACGGGGTCGTTGCACCGGCCGTTCACAATGAGCACCGGGATGGACGCCTGCTCCGGATATCGCTCCATCAGCAGTCGTGTGCGGGCAAATTCGAAGGCAAACGGTACATCGTTGCCACCTGCGACGGCCTCGTAAAAAGCCACCGCAAAAATGATGGCGCTGTCGTCGTAAATGCGGGAGTTCATGCCGATGGCATAGGGCACGTGCTGACCGATGGCCAAGGCGCTCGGACCGGAGTCGCAGGTATTCAGAAATACGCATTCGACGCCGGGAAACTGGCGAAAAATCATCGCCAGTACCTGCCCTGATACGGTTCGGGGGTTTCCCTGTTCATCTTCAAAGATGACACCGGAACCGTAATCCGGATGGTTTTCGACGGCATTACCGGCAAAATGCACAAAGCGGGCGGCAGATTCCGAGCCGAGCAGCATCCGTTGCAGGTCGGCAGGCGTCACGTGGATTTTTGCGCGAAAGTCAAATGCCTCCCGTTTTCCGAATTGCTTCAACCCCTCGCTCACTTCTTTTACCTCGCGTTCCAGTTCTAGGGCCAGGTTTTTGAACGGGTTGGCGCCCAGAAACAACAGGGTCGTTTTAGAAGCGGGATCCTGCGGCGTCGGGTTGGGCAGGGTGTTTTTCAGGCCGTCTACCACACTCAACAAACGGGAGGCAATATTTTGCCGATGCGTATTTTCCTCCTGTGCGCTCAGCATGCCGTAGTTGCTGCTCCTCTTGAGGTATTCATATTCCGAACTCAGCAAAGTGGCGGGCGTATCCAGATCGGTCAGCCCCGCCAGTGCCTGGGTTTTCGCCAGCGCCAGCGCTTCGTCCAGTTTGCCGAGGCTGATGAGATCGTGTATTTGCGTTTTGAAGTCTGGCATGTCGTAAATTAAATTTGAACCTATTTTCCTGCAAATAGTTGCGCCGTTTTGCCGGCCTTCGGTTATATCAATACTTAACCACCCGCTTGCGCCACGTTTTACCCGATAATGCCTCCTGACCCGACAGGAAGTAAATGCCTGCAGACAGGATCGGCAGCCTCAGGCGATTACCCACAGGTTTTCCATGAAAGACGCGGCGCCCTTGTGCATCATACAGAGAAAAGTGCAGCCCGGGAGGTGCACTGGCAGGCGAGGTCCCGATAAATAACTCGTCTGAAAACGGATTCGGATACACTTCCAGTACTTCTGTAACTTCCTCTGTTCCCAGTATATTACCCTCTACGGCGCCCCGGCTCCTCGGTGTCAGAAAATAATCGCCCTCAAAATCCAGTTCCGGCGCGGCTACCGCCAACCCTGAGCCGATAGCCGGACTGCCCGACAGCAGCGAAAAAATATCGGCATCCGCGTCGGCAAAAATCGGGTCGGCATTCAGGAGTTGCTCGGGGTCGGGCGTAGGAATATCCGGGCCGCTCCAATTCGGCAGCGCGCTATTGTACCAGAGATTGTGGGAAAAAAGGAAAGTTTCCGGTCGCGTATCTGGGCCGATGTTGGTCTCTGTGCTCAGGTTATGATCGAGATAAATGATATTGTTGATGAACGAGTTATCGCCGCATTCCAGGAAGCGGTCGGGGTCGACGGTCTCCTGGAGAATGCGGATGACCCAGTTTTCGGGTTTATAGAACGTGTTGTTTACCACTTCCACATGAACGGAGCCGACGTAAGCGACCGGCGCCCAGGATCCCACAAAAATGTTGGAAAAGACTTGCAGGTAGGCCGCCTCATAGTGTGCCGTGTCCGGGCGGAAAAATTGCAGGCCGGTGTTGCCGCCGAGATTGAGCGTGCGCTGGCCGCCGTTGCGGAAAAAATTGCGCTGGATACGGATCCAGGCGGTGCCGCCTTTGGCCTGAATAGAGTTGGAGCCCTGGTTTTCCCAGTAATTGTTTTCAAATATCCCGTAATGGCAGCCCACCATATCCACCCCGCTACCCCCGGCCGCACCGTTGAGGAACCGGCAGTTGCGTACCTCGAACGAGTCGAGGCCCGAGAGTTTGAGCAGGTCGTTGTTCCCGGTAGCGCTGATGTCCTGAAAAACGCAGCCGTCGAAAACAACGTGGTGCGCGGGCGTATCGTACGTGCCACCGTCGTCCATGTTAAAGCCGTTTCCGGTCTGATGCTGAAAAGTAAGCCCCCGGATGTAGAGCCAGGCAGGGTCGGAAAGTTGAACCGCGTTGTCGCCGCCTTCAAAAACGGGCTGATCGCCGGGTGCGTTTTGAATGGTGATCCATTGGCCGGGCTGTCCCTGCAGATTGGCGAAAAAGAGGCCGCCGGGGTAAGTGCCGGCATGGATCAGGATGGTGTCGCCGGGACTTACGGCGGCTACGGCTGCGGATAGATTCGGGTATGTCTGGCCGGAACCGACGTGCAGGGTTTGGGCGGCGAGGGCGCCTTGCCAAGCCGTAAAAATCAGGATGAAAAAGGCCGAAAATGTATGGAAGCGCATAAGTAAAAGGGCAAATTGCAATGTAAATCAATGAGTTACAGAAGATTTAGTTATAACTAAATTTGCACACTTACTCAAGACGGATATTTTCAGGTAAACCACTTTTTGGAAGTAAAGATAGCCGGTTTATGGTTTGGTAATTCCTATAAATCCGTGTCTAATCCGTTTTATCCGTGTTCTAAATGGGGAAAAAGAAGACTCCTAAATATCCACCACTTCTCCCAACACCGGAATATCCACTGATTTGAACCCTTTTTCCAGCAAATAATCGCGCCATTTTTCCTGCCGGTCGAGGGTGCCGTGTACCAGCCATATTTTCTGGCAGGTACCTTTCTGGTTGTTCAGAAAATCGGCCATTTCGCCGCGATCGCCGTGGGCGGAAAAGGAATCCATGATTTCAATATCGGCCAGCACCTGTTTGAACTGGCCCATGATATGCATGCTTTTAGCGCCGGCGCGCAATTGTCCGCCGGGCGTATGTGGCGCACAATAACCTACAATGAGGAAGGTATTTCGTTGGTTTTCGATATTGTTGAGCAGGTGGTGGCGGATGCGGCCGGCGTTCATCATACCGGAAGCCGAAATGATGATACAGGGCTGACGGCTTTCATTAAGTTGTTTGGAAGCCTCCACGCTTCTCAGGTAAAACAAGTCATTGAAACCGAAGGGGTTTTCATTTTCCACCATATAACGGTGTATATCGGCATCAAAACACTCCGGGTGGTTGACAAACACCTCCGTTGCATTCACCGCCAAAGGACTGTCCACATACACCGGCACTTTGGGTAGCCGCCCGGCCTGCCAGAGTTGGTCGAGCATATAAACGATCTCCTGCGTACGTCCGACTGAAAAAGCAGGAATGATGAGTTTGCCTTTTTTTTCTATACAAGTGTGGTGTACAATGCGCAGAAAATGTTCGATTTCGTTCGGAGCCGACTCGTGGTCGCGGTCGCCGTACGTGCTTTCACAAATGATATAATCGGCGTCCGGCATGGGGAGCGGATCATCCAGGATCGGGCGGTTGGGGCGACCAATGTCGCCGGTAAAGGCCAGCCGGATGATGCGCTCGCCTTCTTTGATCTCCAGATTGACGGAAGAGCTGCCAAGGATATGACCGGCATCGCGGTACATTACCCGCACATCGGGATGTATATGAAACCATTGCTCGTAACTATAACTGACAAACTGGCCCATCGCCCGGGTCACATCTTCCATTTCATACAGCGGCGCGCGTTCCGGCTCGTCAAAACCTTTTTTACGGTTGTAGCGCTCGGTATCCGATTCCTGTATTTTGGCGCTGTCCAGCAGCATGAGCGCGCAGAGGTCGCGGGTAGCGTGGGTGCTGTATATTTTGCCATGAAAGCCATCACGCACCAATTTGGGCACCCGCCCGGTATGGTCGATATGCGCATGGCTTAGCACCAGACATTTGATCTGTTTCGGATCAAACAGCCATTTGTCATTGAATCCTGTGATCGGGCTGTCCTCGCCGGCACGTCCGTCGTCGTCGCCGCCCTGGTACAATCCGCAATCGAGCAGGATTTGTGTACCATCGTCCAGTATCAGCAGGTGCGCCGAACCGGTCACGTCACGGGCTGCACCACAAAATTTGATTTTCATACGTAGTTATTAGTTATTGGTTATTCGTTATTCGTGTTGATAATCAGACATTTACAAAATGCTTGACCTATTCGCCATGCGGTCTTTGCTTGCGCGAGGCTTTGCCTCGTGTAAGCAATCCGCCGGGCTTTGCCCGCTGTAAAGTATTTTTTGTTTCACAGATGGGCAAAGCCCAATGGATTGAATACACGAGTCAGAGCCTCGCGCAAGCAAAGTTGGCCGCTTTTCGAGGGAAAAGTAGAGAATATTTTCGAGTTGGGGCAAAAAGAAGTCCCGCCGAAACCATTTCGACGGGACTTCCCTATTCATTCCACAGCAAAGTGGAAATTTTACTAAGTGTTATTTCACAATCACCACCTGCTTGCCGACGATAGATTTACCATTCGTCATGTGCAGGGTATAAACGCCTGGTTGCACGCTGCCCACTTGCAGGGTAGCGCGGTCCTGGATGTTCAGGTTGCTGGTCAGCACTTTCTGGCCCATTTGATTGAACAGGGTCACTTGTACGTCGCCTTTCATTTCCTGGGCATTTACCGTGATGTTCAGCACGTCTTTTGCCGGGTTGGGCGCGATGCTGATGCTGTTGCCGTCCAAGAGGTTAGTAGTGGAAGACGGCTCCGTAAATGCATATTCGCCGCTGCCAGAGTTCAGGGTAACCCTGTAGGTGCCGCCAACGACTGGAATATTCGGGCCGTTGTTCATTACAACGGTACCGGAAGGCCATTGATCCAGACCCCAGTTGACAGTCCAGGCATCTTCTGCCCTGAATTTGGCGAATCCGTCGGTCAGGTCAATCGAGTTGATATACCAGAAGGATTCGTCCACGGCATCTTTAGTCATATCGACATCAACATCCCAGCTGGCAAGCGGTGTAGAAGGTCCGACCAGACCAATCGTACTGAAGATAATCAGTTCTTCAAACAAATACGCGCCTGTGAATGTGTTGAAGGTGATTCTGTATTCGCCGGCAGGAATCGGAATCTCCGCGCCATCTTGTACACCAACACCGGATGGAAAATCACCGGCGCCCCAGTTGACGGCCCAGTCATTTTCTGCTCTGAATTTTGCCAGGCCTTCTGTAAGGATAATTCTCAGTCTCCAGATAGATGGGTTAGTCGCATCCTGTTCCATATCCGTATCATTTTCCCAGCCACCGGGAGTAGCATCGCCGATGATACCAACAGTGGAGTAGATAATGATCGGCTGGAAGGAATACTCAAATGTCTCCGTATTGAAAGTCACTACGTAGGTACCTGAGTCGATCGGAATATCACCTCCGGTGAGGCTACCCACACCTACTGGGAAGTCAGTTCCCCCCCAGGCTATATCCCATGAATCATTGGCCCTGAATTTCGCTGCGCCGTCAACCAGGTCGACGTTTGCTCTCCAGATATTCGGATTTGCAGGGTCTTTGGCAAGATCGGTATCTGTATCCCAGCCGCCCGGGGTAGCGCTTCCGATAATACCGATCGAGCTGAACGCGATCACTTCTTCAAAAGAATAAGCGCCCGTGGATTTGTCAAAATTGACTTCATAATTTCCCGTAGCAGGAATCGGAATATCCATACCGTCCTGTGTGCCAATGCCGGATGGGAAATCAGCAGAACCCCAGTTGACGGTCCAGGCATCATTGGCCCTGAATTTCGCTTTTCCAATAACTAATGGAAGGGTCCGGAAATACTTGTTGGTATCCGTGGGATCCTGGAACAAGTTGGTGTCATCCGCCCAACCGCCTGGGGTGGCGTCACCGATGATGCCGATCGCAGATGCGACCGTAAAGTTGTACGCGCCTGTCTGTGAGTTGAACGTAATGGTAAAATCACCAGCGGCAGGGATTGGAATATTATCGCCATTCTGCGTACCAATACCGGAAGGGAAATCAGCAGCGCCCCAGTTGATCGTCCAGGCATCATCCTGTCTAAATTTTACAGCGCCTGCTGTGAGATGTATGTTCAGAGACCACAAATGAGAGCTGTCGACATCTTGTACCATATTGGTATCAGGGTCAGCCCAAAGGTTGGGGGTGGCACTCCCGATGAGGCCAACGGACTGGCTAAAACCGGAACTGAGTACGGCGCCAAAAATGAGAGAAAAAAGTAATCGTAACTTCATCGTTATGAGTATTTAAAAATTATTAAACTTAAACTTCGTGTAAGAGAGTCACAAAGTTAATTTGTTTTTTAATTTTGAAAATACAAGCGTTGGAAAAATTTATGTAAATCAACGACACTGTTGTCCTTTTTTAAATTTTGCAGTAGTTTTG
The DNA here is from genome assembly GCA_043738235.1 of Lewinellaceae bacterium. Taxonomy (GTDB): domain Bacteria; phylum Bacteroidota; class Bacteroidia; order Chitinophagales; family Saprospiraceae; genus M3007. The sequence continues at coordinate 8,562 of JAYSZC010000464.1, forward strand.
CGCCTTTAATTTGCATACCCTATGTACGACACTTTTTGGCAATATTTCATCCGCAAACGTTTGCGGAATATGTATACCGTACAAAAACGTCCGATCACAAATATTTGTCTCTTTTTAGTGTAAAAACAACACAAAGGATCGGCCGGGCGATAATTCTTTTTCAGAAAATTTTTATCAGCTTTGAATCTGATATATATCATCCTCCGACAGCCTGTTCCACCCCAATATTCACGTTGAAAAGAAAAGGCACTCAGTATTTAAACGTTAAAAAATATCGGTTTTAATCCTGTCCATTTTATTTTCAATAAAATTTTGAACCACATTCGTATGGAGATTTTTACCAAAAGTGTAACCCGGGTTGCCCTGTTCATGCTGTGCCTGATGGGAGCGCATGTTGCAGCAGACGCCCAAAGAATTATTACGGGGGTAGTAAAAGACCGGGAAACCGGCGAGCCTCTGATTGGTGTCACAATCCTGGAAAAGGAAGTCAGAACCAATGGTACATCCACCGACTTTGACGGAAAGTTCCGGCTCGGGGTAGGCGACAATTCAAGTGCTTTATTGTTGAGCTACACGGGCTATGAAAGCGCCGAACAAAGCATTGTCGGAACCAGCGAGGTAAGCGTTGCGCTCGCTTCGGGCAAGGCCCTGGAGGAAGTGCTCGTCATAGGGTACGGTACTGTCAAAAGGGAAGACGCCACCGGGCTGGTACAGTCGGTCACCACCGAGCGTTTCAACAAAGGCGCCATTACCGGCCCGCAGGAATTGCTGGCGGGTAAAATTGCCGGCGTTGCCATTATTACGGACGCTGCTCCCGGCGGAGGCGCTAAAATCAGGATACGGGGCGAATCCTCGCTTTCTGCTTCCAACGACCCGCTGATCGTGATCGACGGTATTCCGCTGGATAACGGCGGTGTGTCGGGCAGCCGCAACCCGCTGAATATTATCAACCCGAACGACATCGAGTCGTTCACAGTGCTGAAAGACGCTTCGGCGGCGGCCATTTACGGCAACCGTGCATCCGGCGGCGTTATCATCATCACAACCAAAAAAGGTAAACTCGGCAAAAAAATCTCGGTCGGCTACAATGGCAACGTTTCTGTGGGTCAGACCGCCAACCGGGTGGATGTATTGGACGCAGATGAGTTCAGATCAGTTATTGTTTCCCGCTTCACCGATCCGGACCCGAACAAACCACCGCACCCTGCACTGAGTTTGATGGGCAATGCCAAAACCGACTGGCAGGATGAAATTTACCAGTCCGCCGTCGGTACGGATCACAACCTGAATGTGTCCGGCGGAATCGGCGTGGTACCCTACCGCGTTTCACTCGGCTACACCAAAAAGAACGGACTGTTGCGCACGGATGAATTCAGCCGCTATTCTTCGTCCATTAACCTGAATCCGAAGTTCCTGAACAACCGCCTGCAATTCAACCTGCACTTCAAGGGCATGTTGTCAGACAACCACTTTGCCGACCGGGGCGCTATCGGAAATGCGCTCAATTTCGATCCGACCAAGCCGGTAAGAGACAGCAGCAGCACCCGTTACGGCGGCTTTACCGCCTGGACGATCGCCAACGGCAACCCGAATAGCCTGGCCCCCACCAATCCGGTTGCATTGCTGGAGTTAAGAGACGATAATTCTACGGTGAAACAATACATCACCAATGCTTCAGTGGATTATCGCTTTGCTTTCCTGCCCGAACTGCGGGCCAACCTGAACCTCGGATACGATCATTCGCATGGGGAGGGAACCATAGTGGTACCCAATTTTGCTTCATTCTCCTTCGATGCCCTGAACGGCGGCGGGGTGAATAATTTTTACGAGCAAACAAAAAAGAACTCCTTGTTGGAGGCCTACCTAAACTACAAAAAATCCTTCGGCGTTCACGGCCTGGAAGTGATGGGCGGTTACTCCTGGCAACATTTTGAAGTAGACAACTATTTCAAAAATACGGATACTGCGGGTACCCCGGCGGAAACAACGGAAGGCCGCGACCCGGCTGAATATTTCTTAGTATCGCTGTTTGGCAGGTTGAATTACGATTACAAAGGTAAATACTTGTTCACGGCTTCCTTAAGAAGAGACGGAACATCCCGGTTCGACCCGGAGTATCGCTGGGGCCTGTTCCCGGCTGCCGCATTGGCCGTCAAACTGATCGACAATGACAACAAATACTTGAGCAACCTGAAACTCAGAACCAGTTGGGGCGTAACAGGCCAGCAGGATATCAACAACGACTACTACGCCTACCTGGCGCGTTATCAGATTGGTCAGGTAAATGCGCAGTACCAATTCGGCGATGAGTTTGTCACCACCCTTCGGCCCAATGGTTATGTCGCAGATATTAAATGGGAAGAAACGACCACCTACAATGCAGGACTTGACTTTTCCATCGTAAAAAATCGCCTTTCCGGCTCTTTGGACGTGTATCAAAGAAATACGAAAGATTTATTGAATTACATTCCTTTTGCAGCATTGTCTAATCTGACCAATTTTGCTACGGACAACATTGGAACAATGGAAACAAAAGGCGTCGAGTTGAGCCTCAATTT
>JAYSZC010000465.1:0-1705 GCA_043738235.1 Lewinellaceae bacterium
ATGATCCATTTTCCCATTTTTCGAGTGGATGTATATCAACCTTATCAACCTTTATCAACCTCATCAACCTCATCAACCTCATCAACCTTGTAAGACAGACTTGTATTTATCCACCCATCACATTCTATTCGGCATTTCCACCCCCAACAATCCCATAGCCGATTGTAATACTTTGCCGACGGAGCGGCTCAACTGCAAACGAAATGCTTTGGCAGCTGCCGTATCAGCGTTAAAAATGCTTAAATCATGCCAGAAACGGTGATAACTCTTGGCCAGCGCATAACAGAAATTGGCAATCAGGGAAGGGTCGTAAGCCTCCGCCGCCTGCAATACGACAGCAGGATAATCGTGCAGCGCTACTAAAAGTTCCTTTTCCTGGGGCTGAATCGGATGGTATTCGGCCGCTTTTGACAGGTCGATTTGCTCTCTTTCTACCCGTTGCATGAGTCCGTTGATCCGCACAAAACTGTACTGGATATAAGGCCCGGTTTGTCCCTGCAAATCCACCGACTCTTCCGGGTTGAAGATCATTTTGCGTTTGGGATGCACTTTGATGATAAAAAACTTGAGCGCTCCCATCGCCACTTTGCGCAGGTTTTCCTGCTTTTCCACTTCTGACACGCCTTCCGTTTCTCCCCGTTCGGAGGATTGCTCACCGGCAATCCGAATGACTTCTGCGATCAGGTCGTCGGCATCCACCACCGTACCTTCCCGGGTTTTCATCCGCCCGGTCGGGAGTTCCACCAAGCCGTAAGAGAGGTGAAACAGACCCTCGGCATAAGGTTCGCCCAGGCGTTTGAGCACCTCGAACAATACCTGAAAATAGTAGTTTTGCTCATCGGCTACCACATAGATATACTGTTCGCAGCCCAGTTCTTTATGGCGCATTTGCGCAGTACCTATGTCCTGCGTGATGTAAACGGAGGTGCCGTCTGCCCGCAATACTACCTTTTGATCGTAACCGGCATCCGTGAGATCGATCCACACCGACCCGTCTTCTTTTTTAAAAAAAACGTTTTTCGCCAGCCCTTCTTCCACGATGTCCTTACCCAGCAGGTAAGTATTACTTTCATAATACAATTTGTCAAATTCCACGCCCAGGTCGTTGTAAGTTTTATCAAAGCCTGTATACACCCAGCCATTCATTTTTTTCCACAAAGCAATCGTCTCCGGGTCATGGTCTTCCCATTTCAGCAGCATTTCCCGCACAGCCGTGCCCAACACGGAATATTCGTTGAACCATTTGTTTTTGAAGTCTTTAAAAAAGTCGGCGGGCGTTTGGCCGGGCTTCTGCTTTTCAGCATAAACGGCTTGTCCGGCTGCGCTATTTTGCCATGTTGTATATTCATCCTTGCTTTTTTGTTCCAAAAGCACATAATAGTCGCCTACAAAATGGTCGCTTTTAATGCCTTCACTTTCGGGCGATTTGCCTGCGCCAAAGTGGAGCCACGACACCATACTCTTGCAAATTGCCACGCCGCGGTCGTTGACAATCTGGGTTTTCACCACCTCATATCCAACCGCTTCCAGAATTTGGGTGCAGGACCAGCCCAGCAAAATATTCCGGATATGGCCCAGGTGCAGGGGTTTATTGGTGTTGGGTGAGGAAAATTCCACCATCACTTTTTTGCCGTTTTGGGGACTTTGTCCATAAGCCGAATCCGTCACGAGAGAATTTAAGAATCCCTGCCAGTATGCATCGCTG
>JAYSZC010000466.1:0-4132 GCA_043738235.1 Lewinellaceae bacterium
TACACACCAGGCAGAGCCTGGCGCAAGCGTGGCAGAGCCTGGCGCGAGCATGATCAATGCTCAACAATCTCAACCCATCAACAATCTCAACCTTTTTCAGCCTTCCGCCAACTCCTTCACCTTATCCAGCGCTTTCGGGAAACTCTGGACAAAATAATCGGCAAAACTGTCGTCGGCATCCAGCTCGACGCTCAATTCCGTGCCGCCGCTTTTTTCCTGTAACGTATAATTTTCATGAGCGCCTTCCCATGCCTTCACTGCGGGAGAGTCATAATCTTCCACACCGTTTTTAATTTCACCCAGGTGCTGAAAAGACATGAACTCGTTGGGAATCAGGCGAGCAATTTTACTCACCATCCCGTCTCCGCCTTCGCCACCGAGAAAAAGGATTTTGCTGCCTTCTTTCCAGTCGCTTTGTGCGTAAGAACCCGGGTGAAAAACGCTGGTCCAGGCCCGGTATGATTCGTCGGTCCAGAGTATGTTCCAGATACGTTCTTTCGGGGCATTGATTTGAACAGAAAATGAGAGTTTTTTCATTGCTTTGTGTTTTAGTAAGTAATGCGAATAATGGGTTAAAACAGAATTATTTGTGCTAAAATGATGATCAGATTTCCCCAACCATATTATGGCGATTTTGACCTGTGGTATCCCATTATTCGTTTAAGTAAGTGTTCTCAACATACTCAACCCTCCACAACCTCAACATGTTCGGCGTTTTGATCAAAATGCAGCAGCCAGTGGTTGCCGAACTTGTCTGTCAAACCGCCGAAAAGTGCGCCCCAGAAAGTATTTTCCAGGGGGTGCGTCGCCTGTCCGCCTGCCGAAAGTTTATCGTAAAAAGTTCTGGTTTCCGTTTCGCTGCTGCAATCGAGCATCAGCGAAACAGCATTTCCTTTGACCAGTCCTTTTTCGCCGATCATATCGGAAGCCATTAATATCAGGCTGCCATTGGTGAGGGTCGAGTGCAGGATAGCGATTTTCATTTCCGGCGGCATCTTGTCTGCCATGGGCGAATCGCCCATTGTTTGCAGCATCAGATCGCCGCCGAGACAATCTCGGTAGAAAGTCATGGCTTCCCGGCAATTGCCGTTAAAAGTCAGATAAACCTTGATTCGTGTGTTCATTTTTTGTCGCTGTTTTAACCTGTGATTCGCATTTTGTACAATTTTCGTCACATTCTCCCGCTCGGGCTAAAAAAGATCACCCATTGGTGGCCGTCGGGGTCGGTCACACTGGCCACATAGCCCCAGGGCTGGTCAGAAAAGCCTCCGATTTGTTTGCCACCCGCCTGAACAGCGCTGTCTACCACGCGATGAACTTCCTCTTTACTGTCGGCGTATTGGTTGAAATTACATCCGCCGGGCTGAAGCGGCGCGCTGGGGTCGGGCATAAAAGTTGAAAAAACACTCCAATCGTGCAGCACGAGGATTTGCTCGTTGGCAAGGCGGAACGAAACCGTACCCGGATACTCCGCCACAATACCCTGAGTAGGAAAGCCGAGTCCGTCGCGGTAAAAAACAAGCGATTTTTCTAAATCAGATACGCCTAAGGAAATCCAATCGATAACAGGTTTCATTGTCGTTAATGTATAGGTGAAAAAGAAGTTGATTGACAATGCAAACATAAAATGTTTTAAAATAAAAAAATGGTGTTAAAAACGACAATAACAGGGTTGTTTGCGACAAACATTTTGTGTAGTTTTGCCTGATGAAACATATTGCTATCCTCGTCCCTGAATCTTCGGTGATGCAAGCCATCGCCGACCCGCGTTATGCGTTTACGGCGGTCAACCAGTTTTTGCAATCGAAAGGGCAGCCGCCGCTTTTCAACGTGCAGTTGGTGGGGCTTTCACGCGAGGTGCGGTTGAACGACGGCCTGTTCTCCGTTCACACCGATCGTTTGCTGGCAGAGGTGGAAAAAGCCGATTTGATATTTATCCCCGCCTTGTTCGGCGATATGAAGTCGGCTATCGAACAAAACAGGGAGGCCATTCCCTGGATTGTGGAACAATACAAGCAGGGCGCCGAAGTGGCCTCCTTGTGCGTGGGCGCATTCCTGCTGGCTTCTACGGGTTTGCTCGACGGAAAACAATGTTCCACGCATTGGGCATACGCCAACGAATTTCGGGAAATGTTTCCACAGATAGACCTGAAAGACGGCAGTGTGATCACCGAAGAACAGCACATTTACTCCAGCGGCGGCGCCCATTCGTACTGGAACCTACTGTTGTACCTGGTGGAAAAATATACAAACCGGGAAATAGCCATCCTTACTTCCAAGTATTTTGCCGTCGACATTGACCGCGACAGTCAGTCGGTTTTTACGATGTTTCAAGGGCAGAAAAACCATGTCGACGTCGATATAAAAATGGCGCAATCGTACATCGAAGCACATTACCAGGACAAAGTGACTGTGGAAGAACTGGCCGACCGTTTTGCTATCGGCCGCCGGAGTTTTGAAAGGCGTTTCAAAAAAGCCACCAATAATACCGCGCTCGAATACCTCCAGCGCGTGCGTATGGAAGTCGCTAAACGCTGTTTTGAAAACAGCCGGAAAAGTATCAATGAAGTGATGTTCGACGTGGGTTATTCCGATACCAAAGCGTTTCGGGATGTTTTTAAAAAAATTACGGGACTGACGCCGGTAGAGTACCGGAATAAGTTCAGCAAAATGAACTGAAATGATGCGTAATATTGCCTATTCAATAAATTCGCGTCATTTTATCGAATATATTCTATAAACTTGCGCTGAAATATTGAATAGATATGAAAAGTGTATTTATAGACAGAACTATTGAGGGAATAATTACTTCCCGTTTAAGCAGTGATCCCCGCAAAATCATCATTTTGTACGGGCAGCGACAGGTGGGTAAAACAACTTTAGCGAAACATATTTTTGAAAAAATAAGTGACAAAAAAGTGTTGCAGGTCAACGCTGACTTCAACCCGCATACCGAAGTTTTTTCTTCCAGAGATATGGAGAAACTCCGCCTCTTTGTGTCAGGGTTCGATTACCTGTTTATTGATGAAGCTCAACGGATTCCGGATATAGGTATCAACTTGAAAATTCTGCATGATAACTTTCCCGATCTGCGTATCTTAGTCACAGGTTCCTCTTCGCTCGACGTCGCCAACCGCGTACACGAGCCGCTTACAGGGCGCACCTGGACGTTCCGGTTGCATCCGTTTTCCGCTGCTGAATTAGTCGCGCGCACCAGTGTGCTCGATTATCATAGCCGACTGGAAGAATGGCTGCTTTTCGGCACTTATCCGGGCGTACTGGAACTCAAAAACAGTACCGATAAAGCCGCTTTTCTGCATGAACTGACACATGCCTATTTATATAAAGATGTACTCGAACTCAGCGGTATCCGTCAAAGTGGTAAATTGCGTGATTTACTACGACTATTGGCCTTTCAAATTGGTTCGGAAGTCTCCTATAATGAACTGGGGCGGCAACTCAGCCTGGATACTGTTACGGTACAGCGTTATGTGGATTTACTCGAAAAGGCTTTTATGCTGAAAACGGTGGGCGGTTACAGCCGGAATCTGCGCAAGGAAATTTCCAAAAAACAAAAAATATATTTCCTTGATCTGGGTGTTCGAAATGCGTTGATTGAAAAATTTGCACCGCTCCATCTGCGTGACGACGCAGGCAGGCTTTGGGAAAACTTCCTTTTTATCGAACGTTCCAAGTTATTGGACAATACGCAGATACGCGCCAATCGTTTTTTCTGGCGGCTGCAAACCGGCGCCGAACTGGATTATGTAGAGGAATATGAAGGAAAATTATCCGGCTATGAATTCAAATTTGGCAACAAAGAAGTCCAGGCGCCTGCTGCCTGGAAGGAGACTTACCCGGAGGCGACTTTTCAAACTGTGCACCGTGAAAATTGGCTGCCTTTTGTGCTGAATAAGTAGTCCAATGCCGACAGTGCGCTTTACCCCCCGACAGCATTCATTCAACAAGGGCAAAGCCCTATTGATAGTACATACTGGCGCAAGGGAGGAACATGCAACGGAGCCGCCCCGTGCATACGGGAGCGGCTCTTTCACCAACTAAAACTCCAATTGGCAGTTGTCTGTCGTTGGTGTTGCTTGGGATATAGGGATGCGGGCGCCTTTTTTTGTTC
>JAYSZC010000467.1:0-11064 GCA_043738235.1 Lewinellaceae bacterium
CCGCTTTTGGGACAGCCACAAACCAAACTTACTCGTCGTCGGACTTCAAATCTTCAGATATTCTATCTAATTTGTTTGCGACGCTGGTTTTAAAATCGCTCCAGCCGTCTTTCATATCTTCTCCGACACGCTTCATGTCGGCATTCAGTTCATCCCGCTGCGCAGCCAGTTTTTTCCGGCGTTCCTGCCAGCGGACTTTTTCTTTGGCCGTAGCCTTGTCCAGGTCCCGATCTATTTCCGCTATTTCAGCGTCGATTTCACGACCGGCTTTTTCCATTTTGGCGGCGAGTTCGTCGCGTTCGGCTTTTAATGCATTGGCCATATCCTGGTTGGCATCTTTGAGGTCTTCTTTGGCGTCCTGAACGTTTTCTTTGGCGTTCTGACGATCCCTTTCAGAGCTGTTGGAGCAAGCAGGAAGGAGGAACAGGGTGGAGCAACTTGCCAGTACTCCGACAATAAAGAGGTGCTTTTTCATAATAATAGATCGTGTGTGGTGATGAAAACATTGATTTGGCAAAAGCAGGCGCCGGAGCGTGGTGCAATCCGGCACTGCTTTGCCTGGAATTGGAAGATTTTTCGTATTTAGAATTCGTATCCCAGCGTCAGCCCGATTCCGCGGGTGCGGCGGTATGGGTTTTCGTCGTTCTGGTTATTTGCATCGTCATCGAGCAGGTTGTTGAGGCCCAGGTTGTAACGCGCATCCAAGTACATCTGGCCGAATTTCAACCCGCCGCCGAATGAAACGCCATAGTCCATACGGCGCTGACGTTCTGCAGGATCATCGTTGTCAAAATCGAACTTGTCTTCCCGGGTTTCCGTAGCACCCAGTAGAGTCGTAGTGGTTTTCACTTTGCCGTTGATCGCCAGACCGACAAAAGGGCCTGCCAGGACATAAACGCCGTTACCTTCTTCGCTGAAAAACTTCAGTTTGGCCAGTACGGGTACTTCCACATAGTTGTAGTACAGTCGGGAAACAACCTGGTTGTTTTCACCTAAACCATATATGGATTTGCCGCCTTTCTGTATGTACAGGAGTTCCGGTTGGATGGTGAAAATGTCCGATAGTCCCAGGTCAAATGCCAGGCCGGCCTGAAAGCCGGTGACAGAACTGTTTTCCAGCGATTCGTAGCTCTCTATAGTAGCGGATTCGGAAATGCTGGCGATGTTGACACCGGCTTTTATAGAAACCTGTGCCTGGATGTTGTTGGCCAAAAACGAAGTGGCTAACGCTGCGGTCAGGAAAAAATATTTAAAGTTCATACGTCAATTAGTTGGTGAAGAATAGGTTATTGTTACCAACTAACTTAAAAAACGCAGGCCATCGGTTTTTGGGGTGTATTTTCCCCAATTTGCTGTAAGGATGGGGAGAATGGAAAATCCTAATTTTCCAACGTCGATTTGCTTATTTTCCAGGCGCCGTTTACCTGGAGCATGATGTTGGCGTACTTGCCGGAAATATCTATTTTGTCTCCTTTGGCGCTGAGACCTGTCACGTGGTACGTGCCTTTTGCAATATAGGCATGGTTGAAATCGCTCCAGCCCAATTATTGAATCACCATCAATCGGCTCGTACCCACCATGTTCCCTTTTGCGTCCTCCAGACGACAGAAATACAGGCCGTTCATACCGGGAGATAATGCCACCTGAATGGGGGTGTTTTCCGTCAATAGATGCACGCTCTCCCGGACAACCGTACCCAAACTGCTGAAAATTGTAAGGGTGTATGCCCCCGACGGCGCGGCGGCGCAACGGATCGTTACCGCAGAAACGGCGGGATTTGGATAGACCTGAAGACGTGGCAACGCGGCGCCCGGGGCTTCTACTACGGGTGTACTGGGGAGTGTGTTTTTATAAACCACCGACGTTACCGCATTTTGGGCGCTATTAAATGTCAGGACGGCGATTTCCTCCTTTGATATGTCGTTCAAGTAGTGATGCGTTGTGATGGTATCCGTTCCCAGCAAAGAAGCCCACTGTGAACCTGACGCTGGAGCCGCTTGCGAAACATCAATCCAGCCCAAGGGCGGAACTTTTATATCAATATTTTGCGTGATGTAGGTCGTCTTTTTAAGGCGCAAAACGGGAAATTCCGATTGTGGAAGCGCACCCGGCAGCCGGAGCGTTCCATATCCATCCACGACTTCAAGAATTTGTTTATTAATGCGGAGTCGAAGAGAATCGGGTGTGACGGGTAAAATGAGTGCGCCGACTGGTAGCTCTCCGTAACTCCACAGGAGTGTATTGTTAGATGTTTGTTGGGAAATATCAAAAAAATTAAGCGGCGCACGCCGTACTGCTACAATGGGCTGGTTTTTATAAATGGCTAGTAGCGGCAGCCCCCCAACGGTGTTGTCGACATGCCCCAGGAGTTCAAATTTTGTACCGGAGGAGGTATAATAATATTCACTTGCGCCGCTTTTTACAACCATCGAAGCCCCTGGAAATTGGGCAGCATGGACGCCCTCAGCGGCAGGACGGTAATTGGTTTCAATGTTAGATGCCGGTGTCAGCCCGCTTAAATCCCAGAATTGATTGCCGCCCGGCGGGGTGTACAGCGCGACGGCTATGTTGGCATTAGCGGCTTGTACGTAGCGCAGTACATCGCCTGTGGCGGGAAAAGTGCTTGCCGGAACCGTAATTTGAGCAGAGACCTGGAAGCTGCTCCATGTCAGTAATAAAAATATCAGTACTTTTTTCATCCTTGATTTTTTAAAAAAGCCAGAAAATACGGAGCGCGGGCCTTCCGTAGGCTTAAAGGTATTGAAAACCCTGTAGCATTCGGTGTTGTTCAATTTTTCCCCTTTTTCCACCATCGCTTGCGCTTCTCCTGTTTAGGTGTCGGCCACAACGAGACAGAGACGTTCATCGTCTTAAAATCGCCCAGCAATACCTTTCGGGCGGGGTAATTGTCGCTTTCAAACGACAGGATGTCGTATTGCGGCGGCACAGTCAACTCGTAATTTCCGTCTTTGTCTGCATATACCACGGTCTCTGTGTCTTCTATCCTCACCCGGGGTCGAACGGCCTTTCCTCCTTTTCCACTGTTGATAATACCCGTCACAAGCGTTGGCTGGCGTCGTTTGACGCGATAGTTCAGCTCCGGCATCTCGGTCGTAATGCCAAACCCTCCGTACCATAATATGACCGCGTTCAGTGTATCCGATGGTGTCAGACGTATCGTTTTATTGTCCGCTGCATCGTAAGTAAATTCCAATTCCTGGCAGGAGCTGGGAACGGCAAGGGAATATCTACCGTCCACATCGCTTACCACGCCAATGTTATGACTTTTACTGTAAATGCCGCCGCCTATCATAGGCTGATTGGTTTCATCCATGAAGTAGCCGGTAACAGTGCGCCAGCCCTCCTCACCGGGCAGGGTTTTTCCCGTGCTGAAGCGCACTTCCTTATATTCCGACTCGTCGGGCGGCCCGGCAGTGATTTGCAGTTTCGGGTTACCCGTGAGGGTCATCACCACTGAGCCGAAGGTGCCGCCCCATTGGTTGAAAGCCCGGCACACGGGATTGTTCGGATCGTCTTTGGCGCGTAAAGCGGCCTTGATGTCGGCGTCTTTGATGATTGGAAGCGCAGCCATGCGTCCTTGCACCGAAGCAAAACGGATGGCGCTGTTTCCTTTTGCAGGCTCCTTGTACCAGTCTTTCAGGTCGTCATTGACGATAGGGTGGTTGGTGTGATACACTGTTCCGTTTGTATTTTGGGGATCAAAACGCACTACTTTGTTAGCAGAAGCTTCAAAATCATAGACCTCACCCCGGATACCGATGATGTAATTCTGCCCCGACGCGTGGGGTACAGTTTGGATGAAGCGCAGCACCTCGTCTTTATCAGTGCTGCTAAGGATGCGCCGCACGATGAAGGCTACGGGCAGGCCCGTAGGCGCGCCTTTGAGCTGCATCAGGGTGTTCATACAGGCCCCGATGCCCGCTTCGTTCAGGCCGTTGGTGGCGATCAAGCCCGGATAGGTGAGGATGAGTTGTTCGGGCGCTTGGTCGGTTCTGGCCAAACGTAGCAGTACTTGATAGCCGTCGGTATAGCCTTCTAAGTCCATGTTCTGGGCGATGTAGCCGGGCTGTCCGTCGCGGGCGGGCACGCCGATGCCGCTGCAATGGTGTTTTGCGCGGGCATCCTGCCAGACCCAAAATTCGTCGAGGAGGTTATGCACCATGATGTCGTTGAAGGCTTGTCCCGAGCCGTCGGCGATGCCGCGCACTTCTTCGTAGAGTTCGGGCGTCCATTTTTTGATGGCTTCGTCGAAGCGGGCGTAGGCAAAAAACTGCTTTACGATGGTGTCGGCGGGTTGTTTCAACTCATTTTCCACGCTTTTTTTCCATTTGGCTACGATTTTCCCGATTTCTTTTTTCAGTTGTCGGCCGTGTTGCAGACCGAGCGCGTAGCCGCTGCCGCTGAGGCGTACTTCGCGGAGATAACGTGAGCGCAGGTTTTGGGTCTGCGGCGATTGGGCGTGTGCATTTTGAAGCAGGGCTGCGCAAAACAAGCAACAGAGTATAAATGTGGTATTTTTCATAACAAAATGGTTTCTAAAGAACAGAATTTGTCAAAAGTATATCTGCATATTGCCAGGCCTTTTCATATCGCATCCTGACCGATCGCGCTTCTGTTTTTTTACCTTGTTTCAACAGGGCTTGATATAAGCCTATGAGTGCCCAGCCATTTTCTTTATATTTTTTTAAATCTGCTCTATAAACTTTTTCTGCTTCGACGTATTGACCTGCTTCCATAAGCACATGACCGAGGTTATGTCTTACCGATAAAAACCAATCAGGTGGTTCGTCGTAATATAAATTATCTTCCGTTTCTACGCCTTTGCGAAGAAATATGATGGCCGATGGAAGATTGCCTTTGCGGTAGGCAATTTCACCTTCCAGCACGAATTTGGAAATGGCGACGATGGTTGTCGCTTTCGAACTATCTGTTAATGCTATTTTGGCAATGCTTGTGTCAAGTTCCCATTTTTTCAGCATGGATAAACATTCCTGCGCTTGCTGTGCTTTGCCCGTTGCCGCCAATGCCATCCCTTGAGCATACGTCCAGGCAGACAATGGATACAATAGCGTATCGTTGGGCTTTGGTTCTGCCAAAATTTTATCCCACATGCCAAATTTAACCATGATAAACCAGGGCGTTGAATACAACGTCTGTGAAAACAAACGCTCTGGCTGTGTCATAATACCCTTATCCGCTATATACTGCGCTAAAAATTGACTGGCTTCAAGGGCTTTTTTACTGCGCCCTTCGAGCGCAGCACAGGCAGTGAGAAAATGCCAGTTGTGGGGATAATAACCAAAAGGGTAAACACCTGCTACCTGGCAAGCCTCTATGTACTGACTGTCTATCTGCACAGCGCGTTCATTAGCCAGTACACCTTCGTGGTAATGCCCCGTGTTGATATACGTGTGAGAAGGCATGTGTACGAGGTGCCCACTGCCAGGTATCAGTGTCCGCAATGTATTCGCATAAGGAAGGCATCGTTCCGGATTACTGCCGGCTTCGGTGGCATGGATATAGAGATGAACGGCTTGAGCGTGTTTGGGGTTTTTTCTTAAGATACCTTCCAGAATGTCTATGATTTGAGGTGTCCAGGGTTGTGGCTTGCCTGTTTTAAGCCACAAATTCCAGGGGTGCAAATTCATCAGGGATTCAGCATACAAAGCAGCAATATCATGGTCATCCGGGTATTTTTCACTTACTTTTTTTAGTTCATCTGCATAAGCGATATAAAAAGGTTTCGGGTCGTCCGTTGTGTTTTTGGGGTAACGTTTGGAGAGTGCAATAATTAAAGCATTTTCTTTTGGGCTACATTTATCGGCGCGTAAACGTGCATTGGCAATGGCTTCTTGTGCTTCTGCTAAAACATCCTTTTTCATCGTGGAATTATAGTTAGGTCCGAGCACATAAGCCAAACCCCAATAACAAGAAGCACAATCAGGGTCTTGCCGGGTCGCTTCTTTAAAAGAACGAGCCGCTTCGGCATGATTAAAACCATAAGCAAGTATCAAACCCTGGTCGAAATACTTTTGAGCAACTTTAGATTTAGTTGTGATGGGGTACGTAAAGTTTTCTGTAAGCCCTGCAAAAAGTGGCACAAGCGTCCCGTCAAACCCAGGAGGTGTATTCAAGACAGCACTTGTTGGGCCACAGAAGCGGGCGGGCGGAACATCCTGCAAATAGGCTATGTCATTCGTCTTTGTCGCCGTCTGTTGGCGGTGATTGCAACTAAAAAGGGTAACTACGAATGCCAGGTAATAGACTTGTTTTTTCATTTTTACACTTGATTTATTTTTTAGCAGGTTCAAGTTCTGTCAATTTTTGCCTCGAACCTTCATTTTCCTTCAATGACAAGGCTTTTTTCAACTGAATAACAGCATTTGCCTGATCGCCTATGGCTATAAAATAATCGGCATAAGAGTCATAGACATTGAAACTTTCAGGGTGATTGTCCACATTGAGTTTGAAAAAACTTTCCGCTCTTTTATAAAATTTGCTTCTCAATGCTTCATATCCAAAATAATTGATTTCCCCTTCATCAGGCTTTATTTGATACCCCATTTTTTGGGATAGCATGGCAAAATGGTTTCGATATTTATCAGCAAAAGCAGCAGTGCTATCCGTAAAATCCTTAATGGAAATCTTCATCGGAAAGTAATCAAAAATAAAACGCAAGGCATCGTACTCCGTGATGAGGGGTGCAGAACCGTGTGTATCATCAGCGTAGTATTTGCCCCGATACTTTAAACCGTTCAGTTTGTTGCTTTCAAATGCTGTTTGCAATGCTAAAATAGAACGAATAGGCTGCGTGTACAATGTGGTATCGTGTACCACTTTTTTAATGTCCATGCCCTCTTCCATCGTATTGGCAATGCCCAGATACAAGGATTTTCCTTGCAATTTCGTGTTTTTTAAGAACGTTTTAGTTTCTTTCAACAGTTTTTGGTTGTCATACCACATACTTGGGTCAATGCTGATGTATGCATTGAACAGACTGTTATGATGCGTAAAAGTTTGCATCACCGCCAAACCGCCGAAAGAATGTCCGATTAACATTTTATAAGGTGCTGTTGGATATTTCGATTCAATAAAAGGCATCAGCTCTTTTTCCATGAATGAAATAAATTTTTCTCCACCTCCCGATGTTTTATAGAAAGCACTGTCCGTCGGCATAAAAGGGTCGCTATCCATCTGGGTCGGCGTTAAGTCCCTTGTTCTGTCGGTGTTCGGAATGCCCACCACAATCATTTTGGGACACATCATATTGCCATTGACGCTGCTCAATTGCTGTATCATACCCACCACTGAATAAAAATGGGCATCGCCGTCCAATAAATAGACTACGGGATATTTTTGGTTTGCACCATCAGGCACATAGACCCAGATTTTTCTTTGTTCGCCCAATATGTTTGATTGTACGCTGTCAATGGTACCGATGACGATCTTGTTGTCCTGGGCATTTGCGGCAAAAGCGCCTGTCATAAAAAGGATCAAAAGGAGTCTTTGAAAAAGGGATGTAGATTGCATTTTTTTTAATTTATTTATTGAAAAACTAAAACCTGAATTGGCAAATTTTCCGGAAAAGTTTTAAAACCAATTTATTAATACATAATTTTACGTTAAATTTTATGTACTAAGATATGAAAATTCAGCGAATTGTTCAGTCTCAAGTTGAAAACAGAATGGTTCCGGGAAAAGTAGTGGTGCTGTTAGGCCCCCGGCAGGTAGGTAAAACTACCTTGCTGAGGGATATTCTTGCAAAAGAACCGGCTCCTTTCCTTTTCGTTTCCGGGGAAGACCGGGCGGTGCAGGCTTGGCTGGGCAGCCAAAGTATCGAAACGCTCAGGCAGAACATTGGCAAATTCCAACTGCTCGTAGTGGACGAAGCCCAGCATGTGCCCCATATCGGGTTGAACCTCAAATTAGTTGTTGACCATTTGCCGCAGATCCGGGTTTTGGCAACGGGCTCTTCCTCCTTCGACCTTTCCAACCAGACCGGCGAACCGTTGGTCGGAAGGAAATGGGAGTTTGAGTTGTATCCGATTTCTCAACTTGAACTCGCAGCCACCGAAGCGCCTTTTCAGACGGAGGAGCTGTTGTCGCAGCGCCTGATTTACGGCAGTTACCCGGAGATTGTCACAACGGTTGGGCTGTCGGACAAGCGGGAACTACTCAACAACATTGTCAATGGCTACCTTTACAAAGACCTGCTGATGTTCGAAGACATCAGGAAATCCAAAAAAATTGTCGAAATCCTGAGCTTGCTGGCTTTTCAAATCGGCAACTTAGTATCGGTGCATGAAATCAGCCAAGCCATCGGCATGAACACCCGAACGGTTGAAAAATATCTCGACCTGCTGGAAAAAGTCTTTGTCATCAAGCGCCTCGGCGGTTATTCGAGGAATCTGCGAAAGGAAATCTCCAAAGGCTCGAAATACTATTTTTGGGACAATGGCATCCGCAATGCCATCATCAACAATTTCAATGAACTGTCCCTGCGGAACGATGTCGGGGCTTTGTGGGAAAACTACCTGATCACCGAGCGCCTCAAAAAACAACGCTACACGAAAATCTTTTCCAACAATTATTTTTGGCGCACCTACGACCAAAAGGAGGTGGATTTCGTGGAGGAGCGAGACGGCCGGCTCTATGGGTTTGAGTTCAAATGGTCGAAATCCAACCCCAAACCGCCCTCACTTTGGCTTGAAACTTACCCGGAGGCCGGCTTTGAAGCCATTCACCCTGGCAACTACCTTTCGTTCATTGCTGCACCATAAGCCAATGCTGCCACAAGTACAGCTTCCTACTTGAACCTAAGTAAATTTGAACCGTATCTTTGCAAAAAATAGAAGCCATGCAATTGGGACTGAGACCAGCTTTGTTTTGGGATGTGAACGTGGAGGAGGTGGACTTGAAAAAGCACCGTGCTTCCGTAATCGAGCGCATCGCCACCCGTGGACGCTTAGACGAGTTTCGGGCGATGGTCAATTTCTACGGGCATGAAACCGTAAAAACTGTTTTACTCAATGCACGGTATCTCGACAAACGGACGCTGTCCTATTGCAGCCTAATTTTTGACGTTACAATCACCGAATTTCGATGTTACAAACTCGCACAGTTGAATCCGGAACACTGGAATTATTAAAGTTCAAGATGCACGAGGTTTTCCATATCGTAAAAAGCCTGACCTATTTTGAAGATGCCGAGCAATCTGCAAATCCTGTCGTTTTCGACAAATCTGTCACTTGCCAGAAGGTCAAAGATTCCATTAATGGAGCAGTCAAAAAGTTGGGCTAAATAACCGTCCCTCATTTTCGTCACATCTCCCGCACATATACCGTTACTGACTTTTCCCCTTTGTCGTTGGTATAGGTCTCCACCAATTTCACCACGCCATAATGCAATATTTGAAAAAGAAAGGATAAGGTCTCCAAAGCCATGCCGGGCAATTGAAAGGTATTATCGCCCACAAATTCGAGGTTCAAGCCAAAAGGCATCCCATTCAATTTGTCGCCCTTGATCCACAATTGTTGGTCTTTTATGAACAGTTCCATTTTATTATTGGAATCCTGCTCGCTGGTGTAGTTGCCGACCAAAAGGCCCATCGCCGCCGGCTCGACGGCCAGTTTTTTGGCCATGCTGACATTGTACGCCACTTTTTTGCTGCCGTCCTTTAGGTTTTGCACTTCCAATATCCTTCTTTTAGCGGTAGGAGAAGAAGAGCTGCTGTCCTTTTCAATCCACGGGTCGCCCACGAAATAAAGTTGTGTCACCAAAGGCTGATAACCTTCCGCCGTAATCATTAAGTGGAAATGCGCCGGACGATAATTATCGCCGGCGCCATAAGGGACGGGCAATATGGTCTTAAAAGAATAATTGCCTTTCCTGTCAGAATAAGCCGTGCCCCGGTATTTAAAATCGGCGGATTCGTTGTCGTACACCCCATTGCCGTCGCAATGCCAGAGCTCTATTTTGGCTTTTTTATAGGGCGTCATGCAGTCGTCGTGCAATATTTTCCCCATCAACTCAATCAGGTCGCCTTTTTCTCCTTTAATCCGGAGGCTTCCCCGCACCGGGCTGTCGGGCCGGTAAAAAGGGCCTAATACATCGGAGGTGGTTTCGCAGTCGCCGACATAGCGTTTGCCGTCGAAACGGATGAAGCCCGTGGCGCTGACGGCTATGGCGGATAAAGCCGCTGTTTTAATGAAATTTCTGCGTTGCATGATATGGTTGTTTTAAAGATAAAAAATTGGAAATTCATTCACCGCCAATTAAGGTTCGGGCACAGGCGTGGGAATAACGGTTGGTTTCTCCATTCTCCGCATCGGCTGTATTTTCCAATATGTCAAACTCCGCCACAACCACTCCAAGGGGCCAAACAGGAAGTATTTTAACCATATCGGGCTGATGATCAATTGGAAAACCCAAATGGCAAAGACGACATAATAGATTTGATAGTATTCCAACTCGGCATAGTAATTCAAGCCGTAACCAAAGAAGAACAAGGTACATATAACCGAGTGCGAGATGTAATTGGTCAATGCCATTCGCCCGACGGCCACCAAACGGTTGAACAGGTTTTTGGCAAAACCCGATTGGAACATCAGAATCAAAGCTGCCGCATGCGCCATCACCAATAGAATACGCTGGAAGGGATAAATCAAATTGATCCAATTGATGGGTACCTGCTCCATGCGGGCGAGATTGGCTTCGAGCGTGGAAAAGTGTTTAAAATAATAGTAATTGGCGAAAATCACCAACGGTAAACCAATGCCATAGCCGATTTTGACGACCTTCCAATAGTCCTTGTTCGACCAGGCGCCCGTCAGGAAGCCCCATTTGAAAAGTGCCAGGCCCAGGAGCATGAGTGCAAGAGAGTCCCAAACATCGAAGATCAAATACTTGGTTTGCCATTGAAAGGCCAAAACAAGGCCTTGACGGAATGGCGGGAAGTGGAGAAAACCATGATTCCCAACCGGGAAGACGCCAAAGCCAATACCCAAAAGATGAAGTCGGATTATACGACCGTCGCGGGTTACC
>JAYSZC010000468.1:0-1697 GCA_043738235.1 Lewinellaceae bacterium
GAGATAACACCTGCTCGTGCCTCGCAGATGTCACCTCTTCACGATCATTCATTCCGTAGCGCTTCCACGGGATTGGCCAATGCAGCCCGCACACTTTGGAAACCGACGCTGAGCAGTGCTACCACAATTGCAATCGCGCCGGCCAGAAAGAACATCCACCATTGCAATTCAATGCGGTAAGCAAAATTTTGCAACCATTTTCCCATAGCCCAATATGCCGGCGGCATAGCCAGCACCAATGCGATCAACACGAGTTTGAGCAGATCCTTGCTCAAAAGACCAACTACCGCAACAACGGATGCACCGAGCACTTTGCGAACGCCGATTTCTTTAGTTCGGCGTTCGGCAGCCTGGGTGGCCAGCGCGAACAATCCAAGACAGGATACCAGGGTGGCGAGTCCGGCAAACAACCCGAACAAGACGCCGAAACGCGATTCGGCACGGTACTGTGCCGCAAAAGTTTCGTCGAGGAAAAAATACCGGAACCCGGCTTCCGGAAACGATTGCTTCCAGATGGATTGCAAAGCAGGCAGTACCTGTGCCAGGCTTGCCGGCTGTACTTTCAAAGAAATATAAGGGAGTTGCGCCCTTTCCATGCAGGTGTAGAAGGTCGGCCGGGCAGGCTCTTTCAAGGTCTCTATGTGAAAATTATCGGTCACCCCGTGGATCGTATAGCGATACGCCGGGTTGCGTTCATAAAAAAATTGCCTGCCGATTGCCTCTTCCGGCGTTGCAAATCCGAGTGCATCGGAAGCGGCTTTATTGATGACGATATGTTTCGTTTGTTCTTCCGGATCGGGGTGTTTGTATTCGGCGCCGGCCAGAAAAGGAATCCGGTATGTATTAAAAAACTGACCGTTGGTCTGGACAAAATAAATCGTTGCGCGCGCCGCCGCTTCTGTTTGTCCGACTATGTGAAGTGCAGCGCTGGTCCCCGAAATATCATTAATGCCCAGGGAGGGTACTACCGACGAGCGGCACAGCTGCGTCACGCCGGGCAATTGGCTGATTTGTTGCTCAAATGCACGCATACGCCCTGCGTCGGCACTATCGCGTACGGCAATCCCTGTGGTTTTCAGCGCGATGATCTGGTCGATAGACAAACCCAAATCGTGGTTGCGCAGAAATTGCACCTGCTCCCCTACGACGAGTAATCCGATCAATAATGCCGTGGAGCAGGCAAATTGAAATACGACTAATCCTTTGTGTAAAGATTGCCCCGGGCCGGTATGCGTCAGTCTTCCGCGCAACATTTCCACTGGTTTCAAACGCGGCAGGGAAAAAACCGGGAAAAGCACCGTCAACAGGACACCCAGGCATAATAAGCCCACAGAAAAACCGATGAATACCGGATCGGTGTATGCAAAAAAACGGTCAATCGGTTTGCCGCTGAGATCGGAAAAAGCCGTCAGCGCGGGAGGTAATAGTATGATAGCCAGGGCAAGTGCTATTCCGTGCAGGAGAAAGGCTTCCAGCAACCATTGTGACATCAATTGCCGGCGGTTTGCGCCCAGTGTTTGCCGTACGCCGACTTCCTTCATGCGTTCCATCGAGCGGGCAACACCCATATTAATACTGTTCATCCAGGCTATGACGAGTATCAGCAAGGCGGTAAGTGCCAGTAAACCAACCATTTGTGCATTGCTGTTTGGCTCCAGTTCATAGGTGAGACTGGAATGCAGGTGAATATCCGTCAG
>JAYSZC010000469.1:0-4118 GCA_043738235.1 Lewinellaceae bacterium
ACCTTACAAAATACACACCCGGCGCATTTCCTTGTAAATCAATACTTTCATTCAAAAAATCCGACTGGAAGTTTTTGTTCAGCACCACTTGTCCCAGCACATTCAGCACCTGTACGGAGCCGCTACGACGCTGACCGAACAGCGCGGAGACCTGCACCAACCCGGTTGTGGGATTGGGCGTCAGCTGTACCGAAGCTGCCCACGACGGCGGTTCCGGCGCGCGCAGCACCCCGCATTCTTCCGGCGTCGGGTAAGGTTTGTCGCAGGTCCAGATGGTATCTACGTCGGCCAGATATTGTTGGAAAATGGGATCGTCACAGGTTTCTCCTACGATCGTGATAAGGCATTGGCCAAGGTAAGTGCCGTCACAGAGATAAAACCGGGTGAATTCAAAATCAGCGCCGATCACATAATCCAACCCTATGACCGAGCCGTTGTTCATTACAGTCACGGAAGAGCCATAATTCGGCAGATTACAATCCGGGAATTGCGCCTGGTAAAACGCCACGGTATCGCGCAGCCAGTCGAGGCAAAGCGGTTCGGTAGCGCACTCGAAACTGTTGTTGCAGTTGATTTCCTGGGTCAATTCGTTGCCCCATACTTCTAAGAACTGCACGCCGCAATCTAATTTCACGCGAAACTTCCAGTTCCGCTCAAATATACAACCGGCCGGACAGTCGCCCCAGGCCACCGTGTACGTCATTTCAACATCTCCCATCAGGGTTTCCTGCAACTGAATATTGTTGCCGTCGCCAAAAACGCCATTCAGTTCGGCAAAATTGACGCCCGGGATTACCTCAAACAGGTGGATCAAGGCGGTGGGATTCAGCGCCACCTCGGATTCGATGGTTCCATAGAGGGAATTGCCTATCTGGAAACTACCGGCTTTGCTCAGGTGGTACTGGCTCATCAACCCGTCGAATGCCGCATTTCCGGTAGGGAAAATATTGTTGTTGAAATTCTGCACCCAGGTTTCATCCAGATTCAGGCCAAGCAACACGCTATACGGCCAGATGCTTGGAAAGGTGTGGATCGCCAGGCACTCCACCACCGTATCGCGCTCCGGCAATTGCGTGGCGTTGTACACCGCCAGCAGCATGCTCATGGCCCGCTCATACAAATCGGAGGGAATCTCAACGGAGTCCTGCCATACCGGGTGGTTTTGCATCATGCGGACAGCTAATTGCCGGGCGTCGTTTTCATAAAAAGCGCGCACGGCAGGCGGCGCGTCACAGAGGTTCTGGGCACTGACGGACAAGATGCCTGCGGACCACATTAGTAAGGAAAGGGAGAGTGCTTTCATGTTTGTGTGTTTTACGTGTTTTGGTGTTTTGGTGTTTTTGAGGTGGGCGCTCTGAATCTGGTTTTACGGAATTGTAAAACCGGGGTAATTGAGCACGTTTACGAAACCCAAAAAGGTTTCGTAAACGTCATGCTCAGTAACGTTTTGAAGCGCTGCCGACGACCGGAAGAACGCTTGTATGGTAACTGCCAATAATGGGAAATGTTCATGCCACACAGACGGCAGAACCGGGCGCGAGCGTTGAGCCGCAGGCGCATTTTTAGAAAACTATAACACTTAAACAGGAAGAGCGTGTTTGGTGTATAGTGTTTCGGGGGTTCTTCGCCTAAACATTACGCAATGACTATGGGCGAAGAACCCCCGAAACACTATACACTAATACTCAGTCACTTAAATTATTAAAATATTGGAATGGGGTTGAAACCCCTGACATCGACCTTTTCATGTTCCCCCGGCTGAAGCCGGAGGTTATTGAAAAAAGAAGTACAATAAGCAATGTTTTGAATTAATCGACCTTGAAATGCCATGTTTAATAACCGCCGGCTTCAGCCGGCGGCAATTGGTGCTAACCTTCCGGGGTTTTAACCCCACAACTTTATGGTTAACCTGAATTTCAAAAACTTAAGTGACTGTGTACTAAACACCAAACACTAAATTTTCCCCAGCGTCGCCTGCACAAACCCCGTCAACGCTTCGCCGCGCAGCATACCCTGTTGCAGCAGCGCAAGGTTCAGGAGGTATTTCGACATCTGTTCTTGCTCCGCAGATTCGGTGATTTTCAGCAACTTATTGACAATGATCGGGTGATTGGAATTAACCACCACATTGTAATTATCCGGGAAATCGCCCAGACCGCCCATGCCTTGCAGGTTTTGCATTTCCTTCAGGCGGCGCATAAATTCTGGCCGGGTAATGAGCACCGGCGCATCGTCGGGCGACAGCGGCGAAAGGGTAACCGAAGCGCCCGCCTGCCCTTTGACGGCTGCTTCAAACAGCGACTGAACGTCCTTTTGTTCGGCTTCTGTGAGTATAGACTCGCGTTTTTCGTCTTTTTGAACCAGGTTGTCCAGGGTCTCGGAATCGACCCGGACGAAGACTAAGCCAAGTTGGCCCTGCTGGTATTCAATATGCTGAATCCAGTGGTTATCGAGTACCGTTTCGAGGCGCAAGACGTCGTAACCCCTGCCGGTTGCCGCAGTAATCTGGGCATTGTGGGCTTCCGGGTCATTGGTGTAGATGACTACCACTTTCCCGTGTTTGTCCGTCTGGTTGGTTTTGATTTTCTCCTTGTATTCGTCGAGCAGGAAAAAAGCGCCTTGTGTATTTTCCACGAGGGTAAAATTCATGGCGCGTTCTTCAAATTTTTTATCTGAAATAACGCCGTATTTCACAAAAACCCCCAGGTCGCGCCATTTTTGTTCGTAGGAAGGGCGGTCGTTTTTGAACAGTTCGTTCAGTTTGTCCGCCACCTTGCGGGTGATGTACTCGCTGATTTTTTTCACATTGCTATCTGCCTGCAGGTAAGAGCGGGAGACATTCAGGGGAATATCCGGCGAGTCGATGACGCCGTGCAGCAAAAGAAGCCATTCGGGCACAATGTCGCGCACATCGTCGGTCACAAAAACCTGGTTGGAATACAGGTGAATCTTATTGCGCGTCACCTCCATCGCGTTGCCGAGTTTCGGGAAATACAACACGCCGGTCAGGTTGAACGGGTAGTCAATATTGAGGTGTATCCAGAACATCGGCTCCGGCGCCATCGGGTGTGTCTGGCGGTAAAAGGCCAGGTAATCGGCATCCTGGAGATCAACAGGCTGTTTTTTCCAGATGGGGTTCGTATCGTTGATAATATTCGGAACTTCCGTGCTTTCCTCTTTCTGCTCCTCGCCTTCGCCGACCGTTGTGTATTCGGTTTTGGTACCGAACTGGATCGGAATGGGCAGGAATTTGCAGTATTTTTCCAGCAAACCTTCGAGGCGGTGCTGGTCGAGGAAACTTTTATTTTCCTCGTTGATATACAAAATCACATCCGTACCGCGCTCCTCTTTTTCCACTGTTTCAATGCTGAAAGAG
Source organism: Lewinellaceae bacterium (assembly GCA_043738235.1). Classification (GTDB taxonomy): domain Bacteria; phylum Bacteroidota; class Bacteroidia; order Chitinophagales; family Saprospiraceae; genus M3007. The sequence continues at coordinate 3,377 of JAYSZC010000469.1, forward strand.
GGGTCGCCGGCACAAGTCCAGCGCACGGCTTCGGCGCCTTCCTGCCAGGAGCGGGTCACCACTTCCACTTTATCGGCCACCATAAAAGCCGAGTAGAAGCCAAGGCCGAAATGGCCGATGATGCTGTTGTCTTTGTATTTTTCCAGAAACTCGCCCGCACTGGAGAAAGCGATCTGGTTGAGGTATTTCTGCACCTCATCCGAAGTCATACCGATACCGCGGTCGCGGATGATGATACGGTTTTCATCGCTTTCACAAATCACTTCAATATGTGTGTCGCCAATCTCACCTTTCACTTCGCCGCTGCGGGCCAGTGCCTGTAGTTTGGTCGTAGCATCTACGGCATTGGATACCAGTTCGCGCAGGAAAATCTCGTGATCGGAATACAGAAATTTTTTAATGATGGGAAAAATGTTCTCGGTCTGGACGGAGATAGTACCTGTTTGCATATACTTTCAGTTTAGAGTAGTTAAATATCAGGAATGAGGGATGAGGGATGAGGAATGAGGGATGAGGGATGAGGGATGACGAGTGAGAGTTGGCCGCAATCAATAATCATGCTCATCATATAATCCTGTAAATCATGGTCAAGACAATCATGGTCCGGACAATCATGGTCAATCAAGGTACGTGCCACCCCCGAAAATACTGCCAAAATGACGCTGAAGTCCAAAAAACCTGTCAACAATGGCTGTATTAATTTCCCCGTCGTTTTTGCTTCGTGATGTTTTGTCCGAAATGA
>JAYSZC010000470.1:0-4116 GCA_043738235.1 Lewinellaceae bacterium
CCGGAGCGGAAAAAAGAGGTCATGGTATCGAGTAAAGTCAGCGGTTCGGAGAACGGTTTCAGCCTCAACCGGGCAACGCTCACGGAATTCAACCTGTACGATGAACGGCTGGAAATTGAACGCGAAATATTATCACCGCTGGCAGATAATTCATTTAACTATTACAATTTCAAGTGGTTAGGAAATTTTAAAGATGAAAACGGGTATACCATTGAAAAAATTAAGGTCATACCCAAACGGTTTTCCGACCCCACTTTCGGCGGCTTTCTGTATATCGTCGATGACTGGTGGAATATCGCCGGCGCCGATCTCGTTCTGACGGGCAATTCGATTAAACAGCCGATCCTGGACACCATGCGCATACAACAGGAATTTGTGCCGGTGGAAAAACCCGATACCTGGGTGTTGCTGACGCAAATGACGGGATTTAAATTCGGGGTGCTGGGTTTTAAATTTGACGGCTTTTTCAACAGCGTGTTTTCCAACTACAATTTGAAACCCGATTTTGACAAAAATTTCTTTGACAAAGAGGTTTTTAAAATAGAAAAAACCGCCAACGAACAGGATTCCTCGTACTGGAAAACGGTGCGCCCGGTACCGCTTACCGTAGAAGAAAGCAACGATTATGTGAAAAAAGACAGCCTGCAAAAAATCTGGAAATCGGAGGCTTTTCTCGATAGTATCGACAAGAAAAACAACCGTTTCAAACCTTTCGACCTGCTGACGGGCTACACCTGGCAAAATTCCTACGAGCGCAAAAGCCTGAGTTTTCCCGGCGCTTTGCAGTGGGTGCAATTCAATACGGTACAGGGCCTGGTGTTCGATGTGAATCCCGAATGGACGCACTACACCGAGCGCTCGGTGAAATACTGGAAAGTGGGCGGCAATATCAACTACGGATTTACCGAAAAACGAGTGCGGGGAGCGCTCGAACTGGAACGGAAATTCGAGAGCATCCGCTATTCCACCCTGCGTATCAGCGGCGGCGTGAACCCCGTTCAATTCAGCAGTCAAAACCCGATCAGTGCGGCGCTCAATACTTCGTACACCTTGTTCGGGAAGCGGAATTATATGAAATTGTACGAAAAAACCTTTGTCCGGGCGGAATGGCGGCAGTTTGCAGCGCCCTGGTTGCATGTCCGGGCGGCGGCGGAATGGGCCGAACGGAACTGGCTGGACAACAACACCGATTTTACCTGGAGCAAAAAAGAAGACCGCGTTTACACGCCGAATTACCCGGTGCAGCCGGAACCTGCGGATAAATCATTTCCCGGAATTTTTACCCTGCAAGCCGAACTGCGTTTCCGAATCGGCCAGACGTACAGTACGTATCCGTATTACCGTTCTTACGATGAGTCGAAATGGCCGGATATTTTCCTGCGTTACCGGAAAGCCATCCCGGGCGTAGGCGGAAGTACGGCAGATTTCGATTTTGCCCAACTGCAGGTCAGCAAAAATAATATTTCCTGGGGCTTGGTCGGATATTCCAACCTGAATGTGTCAGCGGGCGCTTTCCTCCGAAAATCGGCGCTCGGATTTATGGATTTGTACCACCCGCGCGGCAACCAGACCCTTGTGTCCAATCCACAGGATTATAACCGCAGTTTTTTTATGCTGCCCTATTACGAGTACTCTACCGAAAAACCCTATGTGGAAGCGCATTGGCAACACCACCTGCAGGGCTGGTTGTTCGACAAAATCCCGGGTATCCGCAAACTCAATATGAAAGAGGTGATCGGCGCCAATTTTTATTATACCGACGAAGCGCCATCCGTTCCTGTCAGGGATTATTTAAAAAACCTGCCGTATTGGGAACTCAATTTCGGGCTGGAAAATATCGGTTTCGGTGTTTTTCGCTTGTTCCGGGTAGATGTGGTGGCGGGATTTTACGGGGGATATTATGAAAAAACGGGGGTGATTTTGGGGATTGCGTTGTAATATTCCCCCAAAATCCCCGACTTTCGCACCCTCAAACCAGCCCAACCATGCAACAGCTCCACAATTACGTCCTCGGCCAATGGATGCCGGGCGACGGCGACGGTATACCGCAGTACCATGCGCTGACAGGCGAACTCATTAGTACGGCGAGCAGCGATGGACTCGATTATGCCCGTATCCTCGACTATGGCCGCAGCATCGGCGGTTCGGTGTTGCGGCGTATGACTTTCCCGGAGCGCGGGCGTATGCTCAAAGCACTCGCGCTGTACCTCATGGATCGCAAAGAGGCGTATTACAGCGTGTCGCACCAGACGGGCGCAACCCGCGCCGATTCCTGGGTGGATATTGAAGGCGGTATTGGTAACTTATTCGCTTACAGCAGTTTGCGTCGCCGTTTTCCCAACGAACCTTACTATGTGGAAGGAGAAACCATTCGACTTTCCAAAGAAAACACCTTTATCGGTCATCATATTCTGGTGCCCAAAAAGGGTGTGGCGGTGCACATCAATGCTTTCAATTTTCCGATCTGGGGCATGCTGGAAAAAATAGCGGTCAACCTGCTGGCCGGCGTTCCGGCGGTGGTGAAACCCAGCGAACAGACTTCCTACCTGACAGAAGCGATGTTCCGCGACATCATCAGCTCCGGCATTTTGCCGGAAGGCGCACTGCAACTTGTGGTGGGTTCGGGGCGCGGTATCCTCGACCCTGTGCAGAGCCAGGATGTGGTCACTTTCACGGGTTCTGCCGAAACAGGCCGAAAACTCCGCATACATCCCGCTATTGTGCAACATTCGGTGCCATTTACCATGGAAGCCGATTCGCTGAATGCGGCTGTTTTGGGTTCGGATGCTGTGCCGGGCACTCCTGAGTTCGATCTGTTTATCAAAGAGTGCCGACGGGAAATGGTGACCAAAGCCGGGCAAAAATGTACGGCCATCCGGCGCATCATCGTGCCGGAATCATTGCTGGAAGAGGTTCAAAAAGCGCTTTCCAAAGAATTAGCCAAAAATGTAGTCGGCGATCCTTCCGTAGAAGGCGTTCGCATGGGCGCACTCATCAACCGGCAGCAATTGGAACGCGTACAGGAAAAATTGGCGCTGCTGACGGCAGAAACGCCCGCAGTGTTCGGCGATTGGGGCAACTTTAAAGTGCTGGGCGCCGACCGGAACAAAGGCGCTTTTGTTCCACCTGTTTTGCTGTTGAACGACCGGCCTTTTGTCAACATGCGCAGCCACGATACGGAGTGCTTCGGCCCCGTTTCGACGCTGATGCCCTACAAAACCCTCGACGAAGCCATCAAACTGGCTAATCTGGGCAAAGGTTCGCTGGTGTCGACCATTTGCACCCTGGACCCGGCGGTGATGCGCGAATATGTACTGGAAGCGGCGGCATTTCACGGGCGTATTCATATCCTCAACCGAACGTCCGCCAAGGAAAGCACCGGCCACGGCTCCCCCATGCCCATGCTGGTTCACGGCGGCCCGGGACGCGCGGGCGGCGGCGAGGAAATGGGCGGTATGCGCGGCGTTCTGCACTACTTGCAGCGCACGGCTATTCAGGGCCATCCGACGGACATCACGGCGGTCACCAACCAATACCAGACAGGCGGCGTACAAACGGAAACGCCTGTACATCCCTTCAAAAAATACTTTGAAGAATTGTTTGTCGGGGAAACGCTCGTTACCGCTAAACACACCGTCTCGGAAGCGGATATCCACAACTTCGCCAATGTGAGCGGCGATAATTTTTATGCCCACATGGACGCTACCGCGCTCGAAGGAACGCCCTTCACTGGCCGGGTGGCGCACGGCTATTTCGTACTTTCTAAAGCCGCCGGGCTTTTTGTAGACGCCAAAAAAGGGCCGGTGTTGCTAAATTACGGCCTGGATGAATGCCGTTTTACCAAACCGGTTTACCCGGGCATGACCATCGGCGTGAAACTGACCGTAAAAGAAAAAATTGAACAGGAACACGATCCATCCAAAGAGGGCGTCGCGGCGATTCCGCGCGGCATCGTCAAATGGCTGGTCGATGTGTACGATGAAACCGGAGAAACTGTGGCGATAGCGACGATACTCACGATGGTTAGAAGTGAGAGGTGAGATGGTGAGAAGTGAGAGGCGTCCCCTTTGGCATTTGGTTGTATTTTGGCATGGGTGTTTCAGGCCTGTAATCGTG
>JAYSZC010000471.1:0-4110 GCA_043738235.1 Lewinellaceae bacterium
GCGCAAATGCCGAAAAGTACATGGCTTTTTGTCACCGCGTGGGCTACGATTTTTTCTTTAAAAAGAAAAACGACCTGAAAACGGCGGAAAAATTCCTGATTTACGGCCTCGATCGCCAATACGAAGACATCCGCATTCTGGACGACCTGACGGAAGTGTACACCGCAATGGGCAATCCGGCAAAAGCCGCCGAGATGAAAGCCCGCGCCGATGCGCAACGTTATTAAGTAAACCATTCAAACCTGACTATTTCCATTCCATGAAAGTCACCGAACACTTCAAAAAAGCCAAAGGGAAAACGCTCGTTTCATTTGAAGTACTGCCTCCGCTCAAAGGAGGTGGTATGCAGGCCATTTTCGGTACGCTGGATGCGCTGATGGAATTCAAACCGCCGTTCATCGACGTCACCTACCACCGCGAGGAGTTTATTTATAAAAAACGGCCATCGGGTTATTACGAAAAAACGGCTATTCGTAAACGCCCCGGTACGGTGGGTATTTGCGCGGCCATCATGCACCGCTACGGGGTGGATGCCGTGCCGCACCTGATTTGCGGAGGCTTCACGGTGGAAGAGACGGAAAACGCTTTGATCGACCTTAATTTCCTGGGAATCAACAACGTACTGGCGCTTCGCGGCGATGCCCGGCAGTTTGAAGATAAATTTATTGCAGAAGAAAACGGCCACAAATATGCCCTCGATCTTGTGCATCAGATTGTGGGTATGAACGACGGACGTTACCTCGATGTGAATATACAAAACGGCGAGCGCACGGATTTCTGCATCGGTATCGCCGGTTACCCGGAGAAACATTTCGAAGCGGCGAATGACGATGTCGATATGCAATACACCAAACAAAAAGTAGACGCCGGCGCGGGTTACATTGTAACCCAAATGTTTTTTGACAATTCAAAATACTATGAATACGCAGAAAAATGCAAAGCAAACGGGATCGACGTACCCATCGTGGCGGGCCTGAAACCGCTGACGCGGCGCTACCAGTTGAGTTCGATTCCGCGCAAATTTTTTATCAATTTACCGCAGGACCTCGTGTTGGAAGTGCAGAAAGCAAAGGACGATGTTGCCGTTCAACAAATCGGTATCGAATGGTGCATTCAACAGTCGAAAGAACTAAAAGCAGCCGGCGTACCGTGCCTGCATTATTATACGATGGGAGATACGGAAACTTCCAAAATGATCGCCAGTGCTCTGGTATAAAACTTCAGATTCATGTGCCGTATTGGGGTCATCATTTGTATCGCATCTGCGTGTCTGGCAGCTTGTACGGGCAGTGGAAAGCGCGATATAAAGGCGTACTATTTCCCAACGGACGACCTGCGAAAAGGACTTGTGTACGAGTACGAAGTGACACAAAACGGCATAAGTACGCCCGAATATTGGTATTACCGCTCTTTCCAGCGCGATAGTGGGACTTTTCTTACCAGCACCTATTACGACCAGTTTTTTCAAATCGGTCAGATCAGCCGCGAAAAAATCGTGGAAAGCGGCGCCCAGGCCCAGGAATATTTTTTGTACGAAACGGATTCCATCACCGGCGTTCAAAATCAGACCCGGGCCAATATTTCGGCGCCTGATATTTTCCCGTTCCGGGTAAAAGATTCTACCGGCGTTTTTCTGTTCAGTGTCAACTTTCAGCCGGGCGACGATTCGCTGACTACGGTGTATGTGATCCGCAACCGGCGTTTTCTGGGCGACGGGCCGGAGTATGAAGTATTAGGCAAAAAACTTCCTTGTGTGCGTTTCCGCTTGCACGAAGCCATTGGTAACAAAAAAGATGGTATTGCGGAAGTCGAGGGCGTCGGAGAAGAGTGGTATGCAAAAGGCATCGGCCTGGTATGGTATCGCAAAACCTACGGCAGCGGCGCTTTGCAAATAAACGGACGCCTGCTCAATATTTTCCCCATGGCCGAACTGGAACAGAAAGCAGCCGAGTTTTTTGGGGAAGAATAGTTTCAAAAGGCAAGGGGCAAAGGGCAAAAAGCAAAGGGCAAAAATTACCGAGTGGTATTTTTTGCCCTTTGCTTTTTGCCTTTTGCCTCTTGAACTACTGTCTTCTCAAAAACCCCATCAGCGCAGTCTCATAAGCCGCGCCTCCGGCCCTCCAAAGTCCATTGTGTCCGGCTTTCGGAATGAGGTACCACTGTTTGTCCGGCGAAGCGATGTGCGTATAGTTTTGTTGACCCAATTGCCAGGGAATGCGTTCGTCGCTGTCGCCGTGTGAAACAAAAACAGGCTGTGTAATCTGCCGCGCAGATTCGGCCGGCGCCACCGAATATGGGTCGAAGCCCGCAATTGCGCCGGATTTGTCCAGCGTATGCCGGGCCAGCCAGGGGCTTCGGATGCCGAAATAATTTTCGCCGTATTGTTCCACCACCGATTCAAGGCTGTTAAAAGTGCTTTCGATGATGCCGAATTGCAGGCGTTTGTCAAATGCCAGGGCCTGTAAAGCAATGGCGCCGCCCAGCGAATGTCCCATAATGCCGATTTTTTGCGTCGAATCACGCGCCAACAGCATATCGACCACCGCCCGCAGGTCGTGTTTTTCATAATAGCCGAAGGTGCAATATTCGCCGCCGCTCTGTCCGTGCGCCCGCAAATCGAGCAGCACTACATTGATGCCTTCGCCGACAAGTTTTTCGGCAGCCGGTAAAAAGAATTCTTTGCAACTGCTGATGCCGTGCAGTATGATGAGCGTTTTAGGCACACTTTTGAGCATACTGGAGGGCTGAAGCGTACTGTAGGCAACGGGAACGGCGGTTTTGGGCGCCCCAATGTAAAAGCCCTGCAACAGGATGCTATCGGGCGTAAGCACTTCGAAGGTTTCCGCCTGCAATCCGTAATTGGCGGGATCGGCGCCGCGCGGTATACGCCAGGTAGCCTGCTCCGGGTTCTGGCGAAATGGTTTAATAGGCCAGTAGGGCAATATCTGCTCCACCGCCCACCAAGTGAGCAGCAGTAAAAATGGTAGTATCCACAAAGAGACCCGCAACAAACGGCGCATTATTTTTTTCATCGTACAAACAACGTTATTGTTGCAGGCGTTCATATCCGTTTTTAGATAAATTACGTAAATATGTAGATGTCCGGTAGTATGGTGCAGAATTAGTTTAGACTAAATTCTTTGCAAATGCTTGATTATCGAAACTGATAACGGATAACTACGTATCCGGTGCTTAATTTGCGCCAAATTGTACACAACAGATGAAATACTTCCCCCTCTTGCTTTGGATGCCCCTGCTTTTGCTGACGAATTGTTCCGTCCATCCGAAAAAACCATTTGATGCAAACCGTATACCGGCGGCGCCCGATTACGGCAATCTTGAAAACTGGGCTTCCCACCCCGATAAAACAGACCTGGCTGACCGCACCCCCGAGGGCTTACGCGACGAGCAGGCAAGCACGGGCGTGGACGTGTTTTTTCTCTATCCAACCACGTATACCGGCAGCAAACGCAGCGAAAAAAACTGGAATGCGGCAGTGGATGACTCGAAAGTCAACAAAAAAACAGACGAAAGCAGTATTCTGTTCCAGGCTTCCATTTTCAACGGCGCAGGCAGGGTTTTTGCGCCGAGGTACCGGCAGGCGCACCTGCATGTATTTTTTACCAAAAAAGACAGCGCTTCTGCCCGCGAAGCCCTCGATCTGGCTTATTCCGATGTGAAAGCTGCGTTTAAATATTACCTGGAACACTGGAACCAGGGCCGGCCTTTTATCATTGCGGGACACAGCCAGGGCGCGCGCCATGGCATGCTTTTGATCCGGGAAATGATTGAAAATCAACCCATTGCAGAACAGTTGGTCGCGGGATATATCGTAGGCTGGCCGGTGAAGGATAATTTTTTCAGCCAGTGCAAACCCTGCGAAACGCCGGAACAGACCGGTTGTTTCTGTTCCTGGCGTACCTGGGAGCGCAAATACGGTCTGCGCAAAGCCTACGAAAGCAACATAGTATGCACCAATCCGCTGACATGGAGCCTTGTTGAAGGCCAGTATGCTCAAAAGACCTTCAATTCGGGCGCCGTTATCCGGCCTTTCAATACGCTGCGCCCGCAGATAACGGATGCGGAAGTGTACAAAGGTGTTTTACTGGC
>JAYSZC010000472.1:0-4110 GCA_043738235.1 Lewinellaceae bacterium
GGCCGAGCGTGATGTCGGGCATCACGCTCGGCCATCCCTCATTCCTCATTCCTCATTTATGTGGAGCCTTTCGTGAAAAATATGAATGAACTTTCCACAGGTTGGCCTGTTTTATTAACTTTACCGCAATTACTTTACGATACAGAATGGTACCGCCGGCAAATCGGCACTGAACTTGTTGATTTTCAGTCAATTACTATATTTTTATATCGTATAGTTTCCTGACCGAAATTTGTAAAATGGCGATTTATTCGATTCGAGACCTGGAGCGACTTACAGGTATCAAAGCGCACACCATCAGGATATGGGAGCAGCGCTATCGCCTGATTGTTCCCCACCGGACAGATACGAATATCCGCTACTATACGGACGAAGAACTTCGCCTGCTTTTTAATGTTGCACTGCTCAACCGCCACGGCTACAAAATCAGCAAATTAGCCGGTATGCCGCATGAAAAAGTAGCCAAACTGGTATCCGAAATTTCCGAAAACAACAACAGCCAGAATGCACAGATCGACGCCCTGACTTTATCCATGATCGACATGGATGAAGTGAGTTTCGACCGCATTTTTTCTTCCTATGTCTGGGAAAACGGCTTCGAGCGCACCATGCTGGACCTGGTGTACCCGTTTTTAGACAAGCTGAATATTCTGTGGCTGACCAACAGCGTCAGTCCCGGCCACGAAAAATTCATCGCTAACCTGATTCGCCGCAAACTGATGGCTGCGATTGACAAGGAGCCTGTGGGCAGCTATGAAGATACCCAAACGTTTGTGCTGTACACGCCTGAAGGTGAAACCCAGGAACTCACCCTGCTGTTTATGCAGTACCTGTTGCGTACCCGCCGCCAAAAGGTGGTGTACCTCGGCGCCAATACTTCCCTGTCGGATTTGCGCGACGTAAGCCATACCCTCAAACCTGCCTATATTTTCACCATTTTGCAGGAACCCTTGCCGCGACAGTCCATCCAGAGCTATGTAGACATTGCGTCCAAATCCATCAACGGCAGCGAATTGCTGCTGACCGGCGCACAGCTTTTTATCAACCCCGTCAAACTGCCCGAAAACGCAAAGGTGCTGAACGGCTTGCCCGATACGTTGCAGTTTTTGGATAGTTTGGCGATACAAACGGAAAAGTAGGATATTGGGATATTGAGATATTTTATTGATAGTCAATGAGTTTGGCGATAATATCTCAATATCCCAATATCCCAATATCATTTTTTCCTCCTTTCCTGCAATCGCTCTTTCGGTGTTTTTTTATTTTCCCTGATCTCATTCACCCTTGTTATAGCCTGTTGCAGGCTGTCGTCCTTCTCACTGGTATCTTCGATTCTTGCCAGCCATTTTTCGGCTACTTCAGGTTTGCCGGCGTGCACGGCCATAATGCTGCAGATGGATAAAATCGCGTCGTCGAGGCTGCGCAGGCCGGATGATTTGCCACTTTGCTGAAGGGCAGACAGGCTTCTGAACGGATGAAAATCGGTGTGCCCGCTGACTACTTTGGAGCCTTCCGTGAAAACATAATGGACATCGACCATGATAGAATCGCCTACTTTTTCATACTGGCCCCAAATCACGACATTGGCATTGCATTGATCGCCCTTTTTCTTGGCGCGTGCAAAATCGGGCAGGCTCGTCGCCATGGTATGTCCGTCAGCAATTTCCACATCAGCCGATATATTATTCTTGCGGGTCAGGTCGCGGATGCGCATTTGAATGCTCACTGCGGGTCTGGCTACCTGATCGTTCAGGCTGATAAACGGGATAAGCATGATCCTGTAATCCGCAGGTCTGAATTGAGGGCATTTCACTCCGCTTTCTTCTCCCTGCCCTGCAACGGGGTCGGCTATTTTAGGTTTGCGGAAAATCATGATGGCGGCCACTACAGCCACAACGAGCAATGCAGCGCCACCGATAATCCACCGATTTCGATTGAGCGCCGGATGGACGGTTGTCCTCGTAGGTCTTCCGGCGCTCAGGTCGTCGATGGTGCTTAGCAACGCGTCGTTCACTTTGGAATATTCCCGTTGAGCCTCCTGAAAAGCCAGAATCCCTTTGAGTTCCTGTTGTTTGGCGGCATTGTAATTGGCCTGCACTACCCGGAGCGTACGCAGCAGTTCTTCCTGTTTGCCTTCGGCTTCCAGGTAAGTAATCATGGTTTGCAGGGCGGCGCCGGTTTCGCCTTGCTGCAGGTGTTGGCGGACCGTTTCAAAAATAGGATGGGTGGGCATATTCAGTTGGTTGTGACGAGTTACAAAAGTGGTTCATTTTCAATAAATTCTCAACATTTTTCAACGATCTAATTCATTCAGACAACGAACGAGGCTTTCGCGCCAGTGTGGAATGTCGATTCCGAGTAGTGATTTTATTTTTGATTTGTTCAACACGCTGAAAGGCGGGCGTTGTGCGGGGGTCGGAAAATCTTTCGTTTCGATGGGTTGCACCCGGCAGGGCAGGCCCCGGATGTCAAAAATAGCCTGCGCAAAATCGTACCAGCTGGTAACGCCTTCGTTGGAATAGTGCCAGATGCCTGCCAGCGTTACCCTGGCTATGTCGCCGCGCATGGTTTTGTCGATAATGGTCAGCACGGCCCCAGCCAGGTCGGGGGCATACGTCGGCGTACCAATTTGATCAAAAACAACGGACAAGGCCGGTCGTTCTGCGCCGAGTCGCAGCATGGTTTTCACAAAATTGTGCCCGAAAGCCGAATACACCCACGAAGTGCGGATAATCATGACACCTGCAGGGTGCGCTTTCCGGGCGGCGCGTTCTCCAAGCAGTTTGCTGCGGGCGTATACGCCCTTGGGGCTAACGGGATCTTCCTCCCGGAATGGCAGGTTTTGTTTGCTGTGGTATACATAGTCCGTGGAGAAATGAATCAAGGGAATGCCCTGTGTCGCACAAACGTCCGCCAGGTTTTTGACCCCCGCGACATTGATGCGTTTGGCCTGCGCCGGTTCTGATTCCGCTTTGTCGACCGCCGTGTAGGCCGCGCAATTGATGCACCAATGGATGGAATGTCGGGCAAAAAAACGTTGCACGGCTGCCCGGTCACCGATGTCGAGGTCGCCGGAAGATGCAAACACAAACGACAGTTGTGGAAAATCAGCCGCGAGTTGCTCAAAACATTGGCCGAGTTGCCCTTTTGCGCCGGTAACGAGGATCATGGTGTTTTTTTGAGGGCAAATGTTCAAAAAAGAAATCTACTCCATAGCATCCAGCACCCAAAATGCCTGGTTTTCCGACCACATCGCTACAATACCTACGCCTTTCTGGAAAAAATAGCCTTTTCCTTTGTTCATGCCCCAGTTGTGGTACGTTACATCCTGGAACGGGCGCCCCAGCATCGTTGTATCGCCTACCGTACGCTCCCACTCATTGGGATTGGTCAGGTTCGCGGGCAACCGCTGTCCACGGCTATCGGCTACAAAACGATCGCTACCGCCTAAGTAATTATCCACCCGCAAAGAGGTCGAAAACATATCAAAAATCATTTCATTGCTGTGATCAACATACCAGGAATAGCGTATCTCGGCATTGTTGACCGTATCGCAGAAGATGTAATCGAGCATCTGGGCTTCGCAATATTCGTACTGCGTAACATTATAAGCGTAATTGTTACACAGTATTTTATAATACAAGTGGCCTTTCTGCTCCCGGATATTTACCAGGGGAAGCACCATTTTTACGTCTTGCTCATTCACAAAAACAAGGCGACTTTGCGGATTCAGTGCGGCGGTCATTTGAAAGGCTTTGTTGCTCACGGTCTGGTAGCCGGTATTGACATTTTCGCCGCAAACGGTATCATCATCGACCAAAAAAACGAACGCTTCCTGGCAGGAACTACACATGAAAATAAAAGTAAACAGAACAGGCACTGCGAAATACTTTGTCATGATATTGAATTTTAATTTTTTATTCAAACTAATGGGACAAAGGTGCGCGCGCCGGCTGCCGCTGTGGAATTGACTTATGCCTGCAATTACATTAATTTTTATTGAATATAAAGAAATGCAGTTAATGAATGTAGGTGGTTGTCTTATAAGTATCAAATCAGAAGTGGTGCAAATTTTTATTTCGTTTTCGCTACCAGAAACTTTCCAGGTTT
>JAYSZC010000473.1:0-4110 GCA_043738235.1 Lewinellaceae bacterium
TGTCAATATGCTGTATCTGTACCGTGGTTTTCAGTTCATCGGAAAGGTAACTGGTTGTTTTATGAATAAGCCAGTTTTGAACGGACGGCATCTGAAGAACGAAGTACAGTACGATCAGCAACAACACAATCCCAAATACGATATTCTCTATACGGCGCCAGAGGTTGCGCAGCAAGACAATTCCCCTGTTGGCCGAAGGCGCAGCAGGGGGAATATTTTGTTTGGGTTGTACCGCCATAAATGGTGTTTCGTGTGTAGTGTATGGTGTTTGGGGTGCTTGCTTTAGGCAATTGTGTGTAGTTTAGGCAGTTACAACACTTCCGGCAAAATTTTCACAAATGCCAAGTCCGAAGCGCCCCAAACACCAAACACTAAATACCAAACACGGTATTCTAAACACCAAACACAAAAGTAGCCCTTTGGGATGCCTTGACTGCCGACTTTAAAAGAAAATTAATTATCGAAGCCGGAAACTGGAAACACCAAGCAGCCCTTTATCACAGTAAATGGCGGCTACATAGTTGCCCGATTTGAGCCGTTCATCAAATTTATAGGTGAAAGTTTCGCGTTGGGTATTTTCCAAAACCACTTCTTTTACCTGCTGGGCGGTAATTTCAACTGGCCCGGATGGCGCAAAAACAGTGACTTTTACAGGCGCCTGGCTTACAATCGGAGTGCCTTTGTCGTCTGTCACCACGAGGTATAATTTCTGCTGGCCCTGGTAAACCTGCGGCACGTCGGCGAGGTCGAAACTCACAAAAATTTCGCGGGCTTTGCGCGCGCGCGCCGTGAGTTTGTCATTACGGCGTTCCACTTCCACACGAAAGGATGTGGCTTTAAAAACAGCTGATTGTGTTTTGCGGATTTGTTCCTCCAATTGTTTGGCAAGATCCTGTACCTGTCCGCTGAGATCCGTGTTGGCGCCTTTCAGTTGTGTGTTTTCCCCGGCGAGTCGGGAGTTCTCTTTTTTCAGGTCTTCATTTTCAGTGCGCAATGCCAGTACAATGGTTTCAAATTCGATTTTTGTTTTCTGCAGGCTGGCAAGCTGATCTCGGAGCGCCTGAATATCTTTAGCAGAAGTTGCTTTAATTTGGCTGATCTGCGCTTCTTTTTGGGCGATCAGCGCAGCGGTGCTGGATATGCGGCCCTGTAAATTTTCATTTTCGGTACGCAAATTTGAATAGGCTGCCGACAGGCTGTCCAATTCGCTTTCGATATTGACTTTGGCCGTTTCAAGTTGTTTGCGCTCCGTTTCTATTTTCTGGTTTTCAACTAAGTAGTTCTTTGACTTTTGCCAAAAAAAGAACCCTAATCCGGCAGCAAGCAGCAGCAGCACTGACACCAGGATGATGTAAATCCGGGAATTTTGATTATCACTCATAGTTAAAGATTGAATTGATTTAGATGTTTCTCAAAAAGTGCCCATAGTTAAGGCTTTGCTGCAAATAAAAGACAAAAAAATTATTAAGGCAGCATTTTAAGCATCTGAAATCATCGTCAATCTTTCGTGGCTTGAACTGTTTTGATGGTTTAACTGCTTCGCTTTCAGGCATTTGCACCGATCATTTGTTCAAAATCACTAAGTATGGAGCCTATTCATCAGGGAATACGGGTACTCTGCCAGTTGACAAGTTGCCAGGACTTCTTTTTCTTTTTGTAAATCGCCGTATAAGTAAGGTTGACATCAAATGCCTTGTCGTTAACCAGACCTTTGGCCCGGAGATTTCCATTGATAACAGCCATTTTACCAAATCGACGCACCTGGACGCTTACTCTCTGCATGTTTTGATACTCGATGCTGCCCTTGCCGATTGACACTAAGTGCTCTTTTTTACTTTCCTGTAAGCTGTTGGAATGGATGAAGATGAGATCATCCGAGAGCATTCGTTGTAAGGCAGCGGTATCCTTTTTTACCATTGCGTCAAACCGCATCTGTTCGGCAGCGAGCACACTTGCTTCGCTTCCTGATTGTGCAAATCCGAAGAGAAAATGATGGAGGAGTAAAAGTAGGATTGAGTATTTCATAAGGTAGTTATTAATTATTAGTTATTGGTTATTAGTGCTGGTAATCAAGCATTTACAATCAATTTAATCTAAACTGATGAATGGCACACGGATTAAAAGGATGAGACACGGATTTTACAAGATTGTACTTAAAATCCGTGTCTCATCCTTTTAATCCGCGTGCCATTCATCTACATCAGGAATATCCGGCTCATCCCTACCCTGCTGTTCCAGCCATCAGAACAAATGTTGGCTGATCATTGCCGTTTTCGTTATCTTCAATCGAAACGGCGAAACCTCCTGCATTTTCAACGCAGTCGAATCTTTGGAAGCCGCTGGCCGTATCCTGCCGGATCATACCCATGCTGACCGGTTTATTATTCACCAAAGCCCAGAATTGCAGGTATTTCCCCTGCTCTTGGGCTGGCAGTGCCCCAACGTCAACCAGGGCCGTACAACGGGAAGACGAAGTGTTGTGGAATACAAAGGAAGGTCCATCGCTTGCATTGCTCATTTTGTAAGCCCGCGTTTCCGGATTGCGAATGAGTTCTATGATTTCACGGCAAGCGGAATTGCGCTCATCGCAGTCTGTTAATTGCAATTGCAATTGTGCCACCTGATTCTGCAGGTTTTTCCGGTTGGTATCCGATTGATTTTTCTGGAACCACAAAAGAGCGGTAGCGGCCAGCAGGCCGATTGTAATGACCTGGAATAAACGCAACATCGTATTGTTCGTCGGTGGTGTCGGCGGAATACTGTTTCGGTCAATCTCTTGCATGATCCGGTCTTTTAAGCCCTGAGGTGGCGGAACAGACTGTGCATTGGCGTATTGCTCCAGCGCTTTTTCAATGGCTTCTAATTCGGCGCGCGCTTCCGGATATTGGGCGAGCATTTCTTCACCAGAACCTGTTCTTCTGTGGAACAATGCCCGAGTGCGTAGGATTCGAGCAAACCTGACTGTATAAAGGATTGAATATCCATTTTTTATAATTGATCTGAAATCTGTTGATTTCAGCGTGCATTTTTTAATTTTTGAATACAAAAAAGCATTGAAACGAAACATCTCATTTCAATGCCGCCCGAATGGCTTCTGCCAGAACCAGGAACGCGACAAGATTTGTTTCTCCAAATACCTTGCGTAGTTCGGTCATTGCATAGCGCAAACGTGTTTTTACGGTACCGATAGGTATGCCGGTTTCCTCTGCAACCTCCTCCTGCGTATACCCTTTGAAATAGATCAGGTCAATCAATGTTTTGTATTTTTCATCGAGCGTACTGACCACTTCACGTATTCCCAGGTGATCGGGGTTGAGTGTTTCACTCCCGGGTTTATGTACGAGGGAATCAATATTTTCGGTTTTTTGCCGGTAACGAAAATGTGCGGTACGGGTAGCGTCTATTGCCGTATTGCGGGCAATGTTGAGCAGCCAGGTGAAGAGCCGGCCTTTGGACTCATCATAACTGGCGCTGTTTTTCCATACTTTCAGGAAAGTGTCCTGAAGCACCTGTTGCGCTAATTCAGGGGATTGCACGATACGAAGTACCACGCCGTAAAGGGCGCCGCCGTACATGTCGTAGATCTGGCTGATGGCTGTGCGATCCTTTTGATTCAGCCGGAGCATTAATTCTTTTTGCATGGGTTCTGTTCTGTATAGATTCCTTTGCGATCTATTCGGTAAGGCAAATGTGCGATTTTTTTACAGCTTCGTTATCAGAAGGATAGTTTTACAGGGTACGATACAACAATTATGAAAAGATTTAACGCTGAGATATACAGTTTTCAACGCTGCATATTTCCTTTGCAACCTAAATTTTAATAATATGAAACCTTCGGTATTCGTACTTCTTTTCTTTTTTGCATCCACATTCCTTTTTTCGCAGTGTCCGGAAGTTACTTTGGGCGCCTTACAGGCACTTGAAAAAGCAGAACCGTCCGAAAAACATGCCAAAATCCTCGCGCATGGCTTCGACCTTACCGGTACCAGCGCTAACACCCAGCGATACAACCGTTGCTGGCTTACCACTTCGTCCGACGGCAAGGCGTATTATGAACAAATCATCGTGTTTCGTTCCGCTACCAACGATCTTACTTTTTTGACTTCCAAT
>JAYSZC010000474.1:0-11012 GCA_043738235.1 Lewinellaceae bacterium
TCGCTACCAGAAACTTTCCAGGTTTTAAAAACCTGGAAAGTTTAGCACTCGATAAAAAATAAAATTCGGATCTCTTTTTTGGCCGGGTCTTATGATAACCGCATATTGACGGGGTGACTCGAAGTCACCCCGTCAATATGCATCCCTCAATCCTCATCCCTCATTCCTCTCGCTTCTGCCATAGCGCGTCCTGCTATCCAGCCACCCGTCCAGGCGGCCTGAAAGTTAAAACCTCCGGTGATCGCGTCAATATCCAGTACTTCGCCTGCCAGGAACAGGTTGGGTTGCAGACGGCTTTGAAAAGTTTTGGAATCGACCTCTTTGAGTAAAACGCCGCCGGCAGTGACAAATTCTTCCTTAAAAGTACTTTTTCCCGCAATTTGGAACGTGGCAGCGCCCGTTTGTTCCGCCAGTGCCTGTGCAGTTTTTTTATCCAGATCGGCCCAGCGCAGTTCCGGGCGGATACCCGCTGCCACTGTGAGTTGTTGCCAGAAACGCAGCGGAATTTCGGAATATGAATGCGCTGTCACCGTTTTTTTGCCCTGTATGGTTTTGAGGCGCATCAGTTCTTCCTGTATCTCTATGATTTTTTTATCTCCGGTAAAATTAATTTCTAATGGAAAACGATAATTCAGATCATACAATTGCCGGGCGCCCCATGCTGAAATACGCAGGATGCCCGGCCCGCTCAAACCCCAATGCGTGATGAGGAGCGGCCCGCGCGCGCTGAGCGATGTGCCCGGAATACGCAATGCCGCATCGGGCACCGAAACGCCCGCTAAATCGCGCAGCCGGGTATCTTTCGTATTAAAAGTAAAAAGAGAGGGCACCGGTTCCACGATACGGTGTCCCAGTTCGCGCAGCAGTTGCCAGATGGCCGGATTGCTTCCGGAGGCAATCATTAATTTTTGAAATACCCGCAGGCGTTCATCGCCGGCGACCTGTAATTGCCATGCGCCGGATGAAACAGGTGTGATTTGTTCTACCCTCGAAGAAGTCACTACCTGCACACCGGCCTGTTGGGCGGCTCGTTGCAGACAGGTGATAATTGTCTGCGATTCGTCTGTTGTTGGAAACATTCGGCCATCGGCCTCTATTTTCAGTTGTACGCCCCGTCGTTCAAACCATGCAATTGTTTCTGTCGGGCCAAACCGCATAAACGGCCCCAGCAATTCCTGCCGGCCACGCGGATAATATTGCACCAATGCGCGGGCATCGAAACAGGCATGGGTCACGTTGCAGCGACCGCCACCGCTGATGCGCACTTTTTCCAGTACGGATTTGCCGCGTTCAAAAATGGTAACACGACAGTCCGGATTGGCTTCGGCGCAGTTAATAGCCGCAAAAAAACCGGCAGCGCCGCCGCCAATAATGGCAATTTGCATGAATGAGTAGTTATCCGTTATTAGTTATCGGTTATCAGTGTTGATAATCAAGCATTTGCAAAGAATTTAATCAAAACTAATTTTGTACACCTACTTAAGACCTGATTTATGGGTAAAGATAAGTAAAGTCCGAAGTACGAAGTCATCAGTGCGAAGTATACATCCGCTCGGTAATATGGACTTCACTACATTTTCGAGCCGATGTATACTTCGCACTTCGTACTTCGCACTGACGACTTTACTTATCTTTGCTGCCGGAAAACGTATAGACCACAGCCTGACAAAATTAAACAAGAAACACCTCTCAACCGTTCACATCCCTCATTCCTCATCCCTCAACCCTCACTTATGTCCGCAACACTTGCTTCTGCCAGCCAACAATTGGATCGCGTCGGTTTTCTCGACCTGGAAGTAGACCCGACCCTCGACCTTGTGGCGGAGATCAATCGCCTCAAAAAAGAAAAGAATGCCATTATCCTGGCCCATTATTACCAGGATTCGGAGATACAGGATATTGCCGACTACATCGGTGATTCCCTCGGCCTTTCACAAAAAGCCGCAGTTACCGATGCCGATATCATCGTTTTTGCCGGCGTACATTTCATGGCTGAAACGGCCAAAATATTGGCGCCGGAGAAAAAAGTGCTGTTGCCCGACCTGAAAGCAGGTTGCTCGCTGGCCGATTCCTGCCCGCCTGCCCTGTTCCGCAAATTCAAGGAAAAATATCCCGACCATATCGTGGTCAGTTATATCAACTGTACGGCCGAGCTCAAAACACTCACGGATATTTGCTGTACCAGCACGAATGCGGTGCATGTCATCGAAAGTATCCCGAAAGATCGCCCCATTATTTTTGCGCCGGATAAAAACCTGGGCGCTTACCTGATTAAAAAAACAGGCCGCGACATGGTGCTTTGGAACGGCGCCTGTATGGTGCATGAAATTTTCAGCCACGAACGTATTGTCAAACTCCAGCAGCGCCACCCCAACGCCAAATTCATTGCGCACCCCGAATGCGAGGCGCACATCCTCGACATGGCGGATTACATCGGCAGCACAACGGGCCTGCTCAAATTCACCATCAGCGACCCTTCGCAGGAGTATATCGTGGCCACTGAAGCGGGTATTTTGCACCAGATGCAAAAAGCAAGTCCGCATAAAACCTTTTATCCGGCGCCGCCCGAAAACAACTGCGCTTGCAACGATTGCCCGCACATGAAACGCAATACGCTGGAAAAACTCTACCTCTGCATGAAGTACGAATTGCCGGAAATTGTACTGGCCGACTGGGTGATCCGCGAAGGCAGGGCCAGTATCGATCGTATGATGGACATTTCTGAAAAAGCGGGATTGATTTCAGGGTGATAAGAAGTAAATTTGCCCTTTTACTTACCATTCAACAACTCGATCTTAAGTCAATAATGCTCAAACAACGTAGTCCCTTTCGCCTGCTTTTTGCAGGCGCCTTGCTTCTGCTCTTTTCCGCCCCCGGAGCGGCCCAAACCGACACCCTGCGACTCCTTTTTGCAGGCGATATCATGGGCCATTCGCCTCAGATACAAAGCGCGGAAGTGGTGAAAAATAAAAAATACGACTACGCGCCCTGCTTTCAATATATCAAACCTGTGCTCGAAAGGGCTGATATCGCCATCGGCAACCTGGAACTGACCTTGCCCGGCAAAGGGCCTTATACCGGTTATCCGATGTTTCGCAGTCCCGACGACCTGGCCAAAGCGCTCAAGGAGGCGGGCTTCGATCTGATGGTAACGGCCAATAATCACTCCAACGACGCGCACGCCACGGGGGTTACCAATACCGTGCAAACCTTGCGCGAGCTGGGCTTTTTACAAACCGGCACTTTTAAAAACCAGCGCGACCGCGATGCTTTTTACCCGCTTATGGTATACAAAAACGGGTTTAAAATCGCCATCGTCAATTATACCTACGACACCAACGGCTTGAAGACAGAGGCGCCTACGGTCGTGAACCTGATCGATACCGTGCAAATAAAGGCCGATTTGCAGGAAGCCGTTGCCCGCAAACCGCATTATATCATCGCTATCATGCACTGGGGACTGGAGTACCAGTTGAATGAAAACAAAGACCAGCAGCGCCTGGCGCGTTTTTTGATCCGCAACGGCGCCGATATGGTCATCGGTATGCACCCGCACGTGGTACAACCCATTAAAAAAGAAAAGGTAAAAATGCCGGACGGTTCTACAAAAGAAGCCATTGTGGTGTATTCCCTGGGCAATTTTATCTCCAATCAAAAACAACCCAATACCGACGGCGGCATTTTGTTTCAGGTAGATTTATTGAAGAGAAAAGGTTCGCCGGAAGTAACAATAGGCAAACAGGGCATCGTACCCGTTTACCGCTATATCCATAAAACGGCATCCGGGAAATCGACTTACCACGTCCTGCCGGTCAGCCTGTTGGAGCGCAATCCCGATTATTTTAAAGGTATGAATGCGGCGAGTCGCAGCGGTATGCTGAAATTTGCAGAAGGGGTTCGCAAAAGGCTGGGATGGCCGGAAGTGCGGTGAGGAAAAGGTTGAGGGGTTGAGAATGTTGAGGGGTTGAGATTGTTGAGGGATGAGGAATGAGGGATGACCGAGCGTGATGTCGGAAAAATACGGTTGATAATCAATCCAGCCATTTATTCTTATCGGCCAGTACGCCCAGTTGCTCCCAGCTCAGAATTATCTCCGCCGGCCCGACAGCATAGGGCGCCACTTCATAAGCATTGTAATAAAAAATAATGCCCTGCGGAAGTACTGCCGTGTTGACGGGCATCGGGAGTTGCTTTAATTCCGGGTACAGGAGCTCGCCGATGTTATCTTCCGGTTTCATACCTTTTGCCTGTTTGTATCCTGTTTCCAAAAGTGGTCGAACTGCATTTGTGTCAGATAACAACGCATTGATTGTCAGTACATTGCCGCCATCTTGGAGGTGGTATGACACAATGGTTGTAAACGGATTGGGGTGCGCGCCGCCCGTGAAAGAATAACCGTCGAGGTGTATGGTGGCTACTTTTGAATTCAGCAGCAGGGAAGTGCCATTGATTTCCATACTATAACCTATGATCATATCGGGGTTATCCGTTTGGGCTTGTTTGTATGATTCCACAAATTGGGTTCCGGCAGAGTCCATGGCAACGGGGAAAGGCAGCGACTCATTGGCGCCTACCGTGCTCAGGATAAAACTTTGTACAGAGTGATTGACAGCAGTAGTTACAACCGAGTCGCCGCCGCTCAATTCAGGCAGGCTTACGGCAAACAGGGCGCACTGCTCATCTGCAAGGCAGAATTTTTTGTGAAACGTTTTCGTTTCTGCTTTCAGCGGCCCGGCGGGCGGGACAGTGTTTTTTTCTTTTGATTTACAGGCGAAAAAGCACAGGGTAAGGCACAGAAAAAGGGCATTAAAAAGTTGATTTCTCATAAAAACAGGCGGAAGGTATCTAAGTAAAAGGGCAAAAGCACAAAGGGCAAGGGCAAAAATACAAAGGGCAAAAAGCAATGTAACTCATTGGTTTATATTGCTTTTTGCCATTTGCAATTGCCCTTTTGCTTAAGTAGGGTCGTAAAATTTTTCAATGGTTGATTGTTTTTCAAACATGTCGGCATAATAACCGCCGCGGCTCAGCAATTCTTCGTGGGTACCTTCTTCGGCAACGCCGCCTTCATCGAGCACGATAATTTTATCGAACTGCAACATGCCATAAATACGGTGGGTAATAATGATGGCCGTTTTATCGGATAAAGCGCTTTCCATATAACCGAGTATCTGGCTTTCCGTATTGGTATCCACGGCGGAAAGGCAGTCATCGAGTATCACGATGTCGGGTTTTTTAGCGAAAGCGCGGGCAATGCTGACCCGTTGTTTCTGGCCGCCGGAGAGCGTGACCCCGCGTTCGCCCACGATGGTATCATAACCCTGCGGCAGGCTCTGAATCTCGTCGTGTACGGCAGCGCTTTTGGCAAAAAATTCGGCTTCCTCACGGGTAATGCCGTCTTTGCCAAATGCAATATTGCCCATCACCGAATCCGAAAACAGGAAAACATCCTGGGGCACGTATCCGATGCTGCGGCGCAGGTGAAATAAATCGTGCGCCCGGATATCCACGCCGTCTATCAGGATACGTCCACCGGTGGCGTCGTACATGCGTACCATCAAATCGGCGATAGATGTTTTGCCGCTTCCAGTGCGGCCTACAATGGCTAATCTTTGTCCGGGCAACACCTCAAACGACACATTGTCCAATGCACGGATACCCGTATCGGGATATACAAATGACACCTGCTCAAAACGAATATGGCCTTTCAGGGCCGGAATCGCCTGGCCGGCCGGCCGGGGCGGCGCCTGGTTGGTAATGCTGGGTGTGGTATGCAGAAACTCGTTGATCCGTTTTTGCGATGCCGCTGCCTGCTGGGTCAGCGAAGCGATCCAGCCAATAGCGGTAACCGGCCAGGTCAGCATATTGATGTAGATCACAAACTCGGCGATATTGCCGGCTGTCAGGTTGCCGGCTATGACCTGCAAACCTCCCACGTATACGGTAATAATAATACTGGCGCCGATGAGCAGCGACATGAGGGGAAAGAAAAAAGCATCTACCCGGACGAGTTTCAGCGATTTTTGGCGAAACTCTTCACTTTGATCCGCAAACCAGCGCCCCATCGCCTGTTCATGCACATAACTTTTTACCACCCGAATACCGCTGTACACTTCCTGTGCGGTACTGGTGAGCGTGGCCAATTGCTGTTGAATTTTTTCACTACGCTTGTTGATAATCGTGCTGACCCAATAGATCGAGATGCTCAGGAACGGCAGCGGCAACAGCGACCACAAGGTGAGGGTAACGCTGACCCGGAGCATGGAACTAATGGCTAAAACGAACAAAAAAATCAGATCCAAACCATACAGGATCGTGGGGCCGAGAAACATACGCACTTTCGACACATCTTCCGAAATGCGCGACATCAGGTCGCCGGTAGCGTTGCGTTTGTAAAAAGCCAGGTCCAGCGCTTCGTAGTGTGCAAACACTTCTTTGCGCATGTCGTATTCGATCAGACGACTCATGACAATAATCGTCTGGCGCATAAAAAACATAAAAAGCCCCATCAGCAGCGCCAGGCCGATAACGGCGCCGCCAAACCAGGCGATTTCGACGCTCAGATCGTCGAATGCCCCGGGATGCGCAGCAATGCCGCCGTGTTCTTTGTAGTATTTGACCTGTTCGATCACGGTATCCAGCGCTTCCCGGATGACCTGCGGCTGCAATACACGAAACCAGTTGGCCAAACCGACGAAAACAATACCCAGCAAAAAACGCCAGCGGTATATCCAGAAAAATTTAAAGAGATAGGAAAGGTGTTTCATGCAGGGAGCAGGTGGACAATACTCGTTTTTTATTGCTCAAAACAGCAGGAGCAGGGAAGGGTTCATCGTTTGATCAGGCGCGGTTGCATTTTTCTAAAGCCGAGCAGTTGTCCATCAGGATATTTCCTTTGTATTTAAAAGAAGCGCCGGGCGCAAAATAAGCCTCAAAGGTAATGAATCGAATATCGCCGGTCGGGATAAACTGAAATTTGTAACTGCGCCAGTCGCTGTGGTCGATCAGGGGCGAAGTGGCCAGCAACTGCTCTTTCCCACCTCTTTTGGCACTACCCCAGATGCGAAGACGGATCGGGTTATTGTACCCGACATATTTAGGCGCATGGGCCAAATACATGGAAAATTTATAACAAAAGCCATTTTTCAGGGATTCCTGCAGCCCCTGGGAAATGTCTTCACAAGTGCCGTCTTCACGGGTGATAAGCCCCACGCAGGTACGCCCCTCCTGGGCCGGAATGTCAAGCCCCCAGGCGCCCGGAAGAATATCGGGCGTGCTGCCGGGTGTGTACGATTGCCAGCCGGCAGGTGAAGCCGACGCGCGCGGCGTATCCTCAAAAGAGGGGTTGCGAAAAGGTATCAGTGCGCCCGATGGCTGTTCGCTGCCCATCAACCAGGGATGCAGCAGCGAAAAAAGTAAAATGCAACAGTTTTTCATGTATGTCTTGAATCGGCTCTTACCAAAGATATAAAAGCGTAGAAAAAACGAGGGTTCTGCTACCTTTGCCGGGCACAAAAACGAAAAGGCAAGTCAAATATTGGCACAGCAAACAAATTAAGCAAAGAGACAAAATACAAAAAGGGGCACAATATGTACATAGTGCATTGATTATCAATACTATGAATGCTCCATTTTCAGGTATCTAATATCCCGGGTAAAAATATGTCACGAACCAAACCTACTTATTTTTATGCTATTATCAGCGTCGCGCTGGTATTGTTTATCGTAGGCTTCTTTATGCTGACGACCCTGCATGCCCGCAAGTTAGTGACTCTTTTTAAGGAAAAAATAGATATTTGGCTGGAATTAAAACCCAACATACCTGAAGAAGAGGTAACGCGTATTGTGGGCAATATCCGGCAAAAACCATTCGTCAAAGCCGAAACCATTACATTTATCACCCGCGAGCAGGCGACCGCCACCATGCGGGAAGATCTCGGCGATGAAAGTATGCTGGAAGATGCCCCCGATCTTTTACGCGATGTAATACGTTTCAATGTCCGGTCGGAGTACCTGGATGACGAAACGCTTGTCAACTGGCGCGAAGAGCTGCGACAGGACAGCCTCGTTTCGGAACTCTATTTCGAGGCAAGCAACATCGGCAATGTGAGCAAAAATATTCAAAACATGGGCTTGTTGGCTTTGGGGCTGGTTTTTTTGCTGATCTTTGCCGCCGTTACCCTGATCCACAACACCATCCGGCTGGCCCTATATTCCAACCGTTTTATCATCAAAAACCAGGAATTAGTGGGCGCATCCTGGTCTTTTATCAGCCAACCGTACATCCGAAAAGGTATTCAGAATGGTTTCTGGAGTGCATTGCTGGCCATTGCAGGTTTGATCGGCGTATTTGCATGGATACAAAATCAGATACCTGATATGGCGCAGTTGCGCGATCTGGATAGTATGTTGATGGTTTTTGTCGGAATTATCCTGTTGGGTGTTCTGATTTCCGGCCTCAGCACCTGGTTTGTTGTAAATAAGTTTTTGCGGATGCGTATTGACGACCTGTATTAATTGGGATATTAAGATATTGGGATATTATTTGTAGCCTGTTGATTATCAATAAAGTATCCCAATATCTTAATATCTTAATATCTTAATATCTCAATAACATTTTAACCTGTAAGTCTTACAAATAATGGCAAAACAACCATCGCGCCATCACCAAGCGCCACAGCCGATTAAAAAAACGGCTCCGGTACAGCGCACTGTAAAAAAGGAAAGTAACTGGAATGCGGACAAAAGCGGCCTGCTTTATGGCCGCCTGAATTTTATTTATATGGGTACCGGACTTGCGCTGATATTATCCGGTCTGGCGCTGATGAATGGCGGGGCCATGCCCGATCCCAATAAATGGGAGCCGGAACGTATCTATAGTTTTACCCGCATTACCCTGGCGCCCATACTGATGGTAGCCGGTTTTGTGGTGGTCGCTATCGGTATATTTAAAAGATCGCCCGATGTGATCGCAGTGGTTAAAACACCTGAGGATAACCCGGCGGCATGACCATATTTCAGGCCATTATTCTGGCCATTATTGAGGGTATTACGGAGTTTTTGCCGGTCTCTTCCACCGGTCACATGATCATCGGCTCCTCTGTGATGGGAATTGCCAGCCATCCCTTTGTAAAAGTATTCACCGTCGCGATCCAGTTTGGGGCCATTTTGTCTGTTTTGGTGCTCTACTGGCGGCGTTTTCTGCAAAATTTTGAATTTTACATTAAACTGCTTGTCGCCTTTTTGCCGGCGGCTTTTTTTGGCCTGCTGTTTAAAAAACATATTGACCGGCTGCTGGAGGATGTTGTCGTGGTGGCATTTGCCCTCATTGCCGGCGGGATTCTGTTTCTTTTTCTGGACGGGTATTTTGCCCGGCGGGCGCGACAGGAAACATCCGTGGATGATATTAGCCTGCCCAAAGCCTTGCGCATCGGCATGTTCCAGGTGGTCTCCATGATACCGGGCGTGAGCCGTTCGGCTGCAACGATTATCGGTGGACTGACCCAGGGACTTTCGCCTACCACGGCGGCAGAATTCTCCTTTTTTCTGGCGGTACCTACCATGTTTGCAGCCACCTGCAAGTCCTTATGGGATTATATCGATGAAGAAGGCGGCAGTTTTTCCGGCGATGAACTACTTTTGCTGGCAATCGGCAATGTGGTGGCCTTTATTGTGGCTATGATTGCGATTCGTTCCTTTATTCAATTTCTGACCAAAAACGGTTTCAAAGTATTCGGATATTACCGCATCGTAGTAGGTGTCATTATCCTGATACTGTGGTACTTAGGTTATTTTGACGGCGTTCAGGTCGGTAATTTTTGAGATATTAGGATATTAGGTTATTGTGATATTCCTTCTTCCAAACGATTACTCTGCTTCATTCCTCATTCATCATTCCTATAAATACGCTCCTTCATTCATCATTCCTCATTCATCATTCCTATGGATGATCCTTCTTCCAAACGATTGCTCTCCTGGTCTTCTGCGTTTCGCATTGGCAGCCACACCTTGCCGGCCAACCTTTTTCTGACTTTCCTGGCAACTTTTGCCACCGTGGCAGCGCTCCCATTTTTATTTTTTGTTTTGGGAAGCGGCTGGGTGGCTCCCCTGCTGTTGGCGCTGACCGTATTTTTTTGTCTCCTGATTTTTAAAAACCTGATTTTCCAGAATATTTACAAAAACATACAAGGCGAAGGCGATGCCGCTTTGCTCGAATACTTAGTACAGCAAAATACAACCGGCGCGCCCGGCGAGGAAGAGATGGAAATGGAATTGCTGGAAAACGCCCTGCACATGAAACAGGTGCGGGCGTATGATTGTATGGCGCCCCGCCCGGAAATCGTTCATGTAGACGTGCAGGCTTCCGTGGAAGATTTGCGCCAGTTGTTTATTGAAAGCAGTTTGTCGCGTATCATCGTGACGGATGGCGAACTGGATAAAGTGCTCGGTTATGTACACGTTCACCAGTTGTTTGCCCACCCGCGCAGCATTCGCGGCATCGTCATGCCCATCACTTTTGTGCCGGAAAGCATCCAAATCAATGATCTCTTGCACAAATTCATCAAAAACAGAACGAATATCGCCTGCGTGGTCGACGAATACGGCAGTCTCGCGGGCTTAGTGACGCTGGAAGATGCGCTCGAACAACTGTTTGGTAAAATAGACGATGAACACGACCAGGAAGAATTTATCGAAGCCCGCATCAGCGAACACGAATACCTGCTCTCCGGCAGACTCGATGTGGATTATATCAATGAAAAATTCCCGGAACTGGCCCTTCCCACGGGCGATTACAACACGCTTTCCGGCTATATCGTGGCTGCCGCGCAAACCATACCGGAGCAAGGCGCGCAAATAAAACTCGGAGATAAAACCTTTGTGTTGGAATTGGTGAGCGACCGGAAAATTGAAACCATTCGAGTCTTTATGTAAGTGCGAAGTCGTCAGTCATCAGTCCGTAGAGTACACCGTTTCATGTTTTGGAAACCCAAGTATGAAACGGTGTACTCTAC
>JAYSZC010000475.1:0-1692 GCA_043738235.1 Lewinellaceae bacterium
CTTCCGAGCTATTATTGCCGGCAATCGGTTTGGTTTCGCCGAATCCGGCAGAGCGCAGGCGATTCGCATTGATACCGCGGAAAACCAGGTAATCCACGCAGGCTTGTGCCCGGTCGATAGAGAGTTCCAGGTTGCGTTCCTGTTCGCCAATATTATCCGTGTGGCCGCTGATAGAGAGCGTATAAGCCGGATATTCGCGCAAAATACCTACAATTTCGTCCAAAATGGGATACGATTCTTTTTTGAGCGCATCTTTATTGGTTTCAAACTGTACGGCTTTGGTAGCAAATTCCAAGCGTTCTTTCACTTCCGGTTTCACTTCCGGGCAACCGAAATTGGAAACAGGTCCGGCTATATAAGGGCATTTATCCGTAGCGTCCAACACGCCGTCGCCATCCGTGTCCGGGCAGCCGTTGTTTTGTGGAAGACCGGCTTGGGTGGGGCATTGGTCATCTTTATCGGCAATGCCGTCTTTGTCGGTATCCGGGCAACCTCTGAGGGCGCCGGGCTGCGTCGGGCATTGGTCATCGTCATCCGCAAAACCGTCGCCGTCGCTGTCCGTGGATTGCGGGCAACCCTGATTGCTTGCCAAACCGGGTTCCATAGGGCACCTGTCCATTTTATCCGCCACACCGTCGCCGTCGGAATCCGGACAGCCATTCAGCGTTCCCGGGTCATTCGGACATTCGTCGACGCTGTCGGCAAAACCGTCGTTGTCATAATCCGGGCAACCTTTGGTCGCAAGGGGGCCTGGTTCATCAGGGCAGGCGTCTTCCATATCGCTCAGGCCGTCGTTGTCGCGGTCGGGGCATCCGAAAGCAGTAGCCGGGCCGGGTTGTGTCGGGCATTTATCAATATTATCCGCCACGCCGTCTTTGTCGGTATCGACCGGCATGACCGGTTTCGGATCCGATTTATGGAGCAGGTAGTGGTACCCGAGGCCCAATTGCAGGTTGTCTCTGTCGTCCGTTTGCGCTTTCCGGTATTCGGCCTGCAGATTGATAAAAGCAAATTTGGATGCCCGGAAATTCAAGCCGCCGCCAAAGGGAAACTGCACGTGTCCGTCTGCAAAATCCGCCAGCGCATAACCGACGCCCCCAAAGAAATAAGGAATAATTTTGGCTTCGTCGCGCATATTTTCCAAACGGAAAACCAGGTCGAGGCTGGTCGTTACGGTATTACCCGTTACGCCGGGCAATTTAGCCAATCCCAATTTGAAAGGAATTCCCACATTCAAAAAAGGCGCGATGTTGCGGGTAACGCCCAATTCAAAACCCTGACTCAGATTGAGATCGTCTTCGTTCAGCAAACCATAATCGATCAGATTCAGTTTGGCTTGTATTGCGTTCGGGAATTCGCGGTTTTGGGCAATAAGCGGCTGGAAGTACAGGCACAGAGCCAGTACTACAATTAAAGGTAGTTTTCTCATTGTTACTTTGATTAACTTTTGATAGGATAAATCAAAAGCAGTGCCAATAACAAAATTATGGTAGATCGGGAACGGTTCTTTTTGAAAGACAGCGGACAATTCAGGCAAGAAGCGGTTTTAATTTTTGCGCCGTGGGGTTGTGTCATAAGTCGGATTCTACTTGAACCATGGTTTTAGTGTGAAATTTAATTTCGTGTTACCTCCAACTTCCCGAAAGTTTTAAACTTTCGGGAAGTTTCGCACCGAAAAAACCAAGTATAATT
>JAYSZC010000476.1:0-4105 GCA_043738235.1 Lewinellaceae bacterium
CGTCGCAAATGACACCTCCTTACTACCCACACCCACTGCTGTCAAAGGCAAGCACCTCCAAACACGATACACCAAACACCCATTAAAAGACCATGATTAAGAAAATGGCGGCGATCCACTCGTTGTAGCCAACGTTTTCAGTGTCAGGTGCTGTCTTCTGATCAAATGCAAACATGAAAAAGATAATTATGAAACAAAACATTCCCATCGCACTATTTGCAGTAAGCGCACTTTTCCTGAGTTTCTGCAAACACCACAGGAGCGAAATTTTTACAACCCAGGCCGGCAATGAAGCGGTTTTATCCTGGCAGGAATGCGTCGAATTTTCCGATTACGACATGACAATTTGCTTCGTCGAAGCGAGTGAATACCGCTGTCCCTGCGACGCGCAATGTATATGGGAAGGCGCGGTATATTACACACTCCGGGCGCAGGGTGCGGGCCTGGATTCTACGTTTACACTTACTACCAGTGATAGAGAACTCTTCTTCCCCCGTACTATAACGCTAAACAATATAAAGGTCGATATCGCAGAGGAACCAGTGATTGCCTGCGCGGATTACGGCGATTATGAGCTCTATAAAGTAAAAGTGAATTTGTTGGAAGAATAAAGGATGACGCTGGGTACATTTTTTCAGGTGCTTACACATGAGGTGAAACAATTTATGCCCGGCGTAACACCGCTTCAGGTAAAACTTTACATCAAAAAAGGCAATGGCTGGGTGGAAGTAGAGTCGAAGTCCGTCAATGTGCTGGCGCCGGGCGTGGAAACGTCTATGAATTACTACACTTCTTATATCAAAGGCAAACAAAAGCCGCCCGCTTTTCGCTTGGTGGTGGAGTCTAAAAATGCGGGTGTTGTGAATCCGGACGTTAATATGTCGAACAACAAGAAGGACGCGCAGGCGCAGTAAATGGTAGCACGGCGTTCAGGCCGTCGGGATTGCGTTATGGCGCAGTTTTATTTTACACGGGCTTAAAAGCCCTTTCCCCGACGGCTTGAAAGCCGTGCTACCACCAACACAAATACGCTCCATGCTTGCTGCGACTAAAGTCGCCGCTACAAACCAGACGCGCCGTCGCCCCAATAAGGGGCGGCGGCGCGGTATTTTTATATTGGAATTGCTGGCACAGGTTTTTAGGAAGTTATATGAACACCCCTTCATTCACCTCCACTTTCACCACTTCATTTTGAACGATATGAAATACTTCCCTTCTTTTCTCCTGTTTTCAGCCTGTCTGTTTACCCTGAATGCCTGCCAAAAAGAGCCTGAAACGGGTGCTAATTTTGTCTCATCCGAGGCTATTTTATCATGGCAGGAATGCCGTGATTTTACCGTTTTCAACATGACCGTTTGTTTTACAGACGCGAACGAATACCGCTGTCCCTGTGATGTGGTCTGTGTTTGGGCAGGTTCAGTGGACTATACACTGAAAGTCAGAAGCGCCGGTCAGGATACCACGATTACCCTTCAACCGCCGGGCAACCCGAAAAACGCGCCGAGTTCTGCTGTAATAGGCAAGGTGATGGTCAGTATTGAAGAACCTGCACCGGTAAATTGTGCGGATTTTGGAAACTATGAAAAATACAAGTTGAAGGTCGTGTTGTCTTCGGCAACAGGTGACGAATTTTAGTACTGTCGAGAGCCGCAGCGCGGCGGTAATATTTGTAGAAATTGTTGCGATAATATGTTTGGAGGTGCAGCGCACCGGCGATATAATATTACCGGTGCGCTGCACCTCGCTTTTCATTACCCCTGCTCCCGCCCGCCACTTCCGGTCTTTTCCCGAAACAACTTCTCAAACCCGGGCCATTCCGTCTTCATCAACTTGTCCCAGAACGTAAAATAGAGGCCGTAGTTAAACTGAAATTTCCTGTGATGCAGGTCATGATGCGTAGCGCCGATGATCCAGCGGCCGAGCCAGTGTCGCTCGAAATTTTTGGGATACACCTCCACACCCGCATGATTGATAGTGCCGGACAAGGTCATCACTATCAGGAAGAAGAACAGCGTCCAATAGTGGATAGGCAGCACCAGAATCAGCAGGGGAATAATAAGGGCCTGCAGAACTGCTTCCAGCGGATGAAACGAGAACGACGTGGTCGACGTGGTGTGAATGCTCTCATGATGCCGGCGGTGCAGCAGGCGGTACACTTTGGGGCGGTGCATCCAGCGATGCAACCAGTAGTAGTAGGTTTCGTGGAGCAGCATGGCCGCCGCTAGGCTGAGGGGGTGATACCACCAGGAATAGTCGCCCCAATGCAGGTATATTCGCGTATATCCCGCCTGCCAGAGCATAAACATGACTGCAAACAGCACCGAAAAGATCAATGAAGTGAGCGCCGAAAGGCGGATCTCGCGCTGCATCTGCCCGCGCTGCCGGGCCACGGTGTGCAGGTAGCGATGTTGGAAGTACGACCGGAACCACACGAAACAGACGTAGTGGAAGGCCCCGGAAATGAGCAGGTAGCGGGCAAAAACAATCAGGAACGTAATAGCTGTGAATACCGGCAACCACATCGGTTGCTGAAAAGAAATGTGTTGAAAAGTTTCCATATTCCTTATTATAAAAAAAGCGGGCCAAAAGCCGCCTGGCAATTCTAGTTGGCGTTGAAAGCCTTTTAATAGTGTATAACCCTGGAGAGTGGGGCGGTAATGGGGAGGCCCATTGCACATTACTTTTCTGTCGGAGCATGGTAATAATCTCCGCGCAGATTCATCTTTCGTCTATCGATAGTTTTCTCTTCAGTTGATGGCATTGGCCTGTGCGCCAGCGGCGCGAATGGTAAGGCTTTGACAGCCTGTGGCCGGCGGGGAAATAACTTTCGGCGAAAGAGCATGCGTTTTCAACAGCATTGTTTACTTTTATACAATTAATCTTCACAACACCCGCATTTATGAGTACCAAATACCATGAAAAATGAAGGAGCAGCAAAAAATATCCATTCGTTTTTTTGACGACCGGGAAGTGCGGGCGCTGTGGGATGAGCAGAACGCCAAGTGGTGGTTTTCGGTATTGGATATCGTTGCGGTGCTGACCGATCAAAATGACTATGCCAAAACCCGCAACTACTGGAAATACCTGAAAACCCGGTTAAAGAAAGAAAACAGTGAAGTGGTTAGTGCCACTACCCAGTTGAAACTACTTGCACCCGACGGCAAGAGGCGTCTGTCCGATATGCTCGATTACAATGGCATTATTGCTTTAGGCAAAACTTTTCCCGGTAAAAAAGCCAACCGTTTTATCGAATGGTTCACCTACAGCCCGGAAAGTATTGACGGAAAAAGTAAAACGAAGGCGTATGCTTTGTTTGAAAGTTCCTTCATTCATAGCATAGAGGTAGGTACAACCAAAGGCTTGCAACAAATTCACGCTTATCTTTTTGGCGGTTTGTATGAGTTTGCCGGACAAATCAGGCAAAAGAACATTTCAAAAGGCGGTTTTCAATTTTCCATGGTTCGCTTTCTTGATGTCACCCTAAGGCAAATAGACGAAATGCCCGAAAATACATTGGATGAAATAGTAGAAAAATACGTGGAAATGAACATTGCCCACCCATTTATGGAAGGAAACGGCAGAAGTGCCCGAATATGGCTTGATCTGATATTGAAAAAACGGCTTAAAAAATGTGTGGATTGGAGTCAAATAGGCAAGGCAGCATATATGAATGCTATGATTCAAAGTACTTCAAACAGTGGCACCCTGAAAAATTTGCTGAAAAACGCCCTGACCGACCAAATCGACAGTCGTGAAATGTTTATGAAAGGGATTGATTACTCCTATTATTACGAAGAAAATTTATACCCATATCACCAAAAAAAGTTGGGATAAGATAAAAAGTCCGCTGGATGATTTGGAAATTTGAAACAAACCATTATTATTGCAGACTCAAATAAATACCGGATGAACCGAAATTTCCCCTATTATTTTTCAGTACACTTGTTGCGTGTATCCAGCCAATTTGGTTGGATACACGCAACTGCTATACACGCTAATGGTATCCGCCAGTTGCGTGAAGCCAACTTATTCGGCTGGTTTTACGCAATTGGCGGGTGGGAGATGGGGGCGACAAAGCGGGTTTTCACGCAATAGGGGCTATAGG
>JAYSZC010000477.1:0-4102 GCA_043738235.1 Lewinellaceae bacterium
ATTACAGCCGCTCAAATGAACCAGATTCACCTTCTTCGAGCGGCTGTAATCATTCCTCATCCCTCATTCCTCATCCCTGATCTTTCATTCCTCATCCCAGCGGCGAACGCCCCTCCACCTCCAGTTTCCAGCCGGCGTTTTCGACCATAAAACGAACGAGCTCGATCATTTTGCCGGCCTGTTCCTGTGCAGCGGGCAGCAAATTGCTTTTTTCGGCCTGCTCCCGTATGAGGTCTTTGGCGCGTTGATTGATGCGGTTGTGATCCTCCGGGGAGAACGATTCAAAAATACCCTGCGAAATATCGTAGTAGTCCAGGGTATGGTCGATACTCAGGATTTTGGGTTCCGGCAATGCGCTCATCCGCACGGTTTTGGTGACGGGATCGGCTACGAGGTTGAGTTGTTCGAGGTCGTAACCGGCAGCAACAGTAGCCCGTACGCGTACCAATACCTTTTTATCCCATAAAAAAGTGAAATAACCTTCGTATTCGCTGTAGTTGTATACTTCTGAAAACTGCCCTTCCACGGTGGTCAGTTTGGCGACCGTTTCAATTTTTTCCAATAAAACGGAGGCGTTTTCGATGCCCTGATGCCGCGCTACAAAATATTGATACGTCAGCCAGCCGCCAAGAGCGGCAGCCACCAGCAGGGCAAAGAAGGAAGGTGCGTTTTTGAGCATCGTTTAAAGGTTTAAGTGATTTTCATGTTACAGATACCGTTCCCGCAACACCGCTACGTGGTGCAATTGATGCCCGATAATGATATAAAAATAAGCCCGGACAGAAACTTTCCAGTTGCTTGCCATGCCGGTAAACTGGGATTGCGCTTCACTGCACTGTTCCAGCAGAAACAGGGTGTTATCGCGCACCGCCTTCCACTCTTTCAGCAGGTCTTTGATGCTCCGTTGGCGCACGTCCACTTCTTCCATCCAAATATCCTGGTTGAACCCGGGCAGTGCAATGCGGTCGCCGCGCATAAAAGACAGCAGGCGGTAGGAGAAAACCCGTTCGGCGTCGATCAGGTGTATCAGCATTTGTTTGATAGTCCATTTACCCGCTTCGTACGTATGGTCGCCCATTTCTTCCGGCAGGCTGCCGAGCATTTTTTGTATGTCCCGGAACGACGATTTCAGCAGGGTCTTGGCAGTACCCCTGGACGGCACGTGTTTCAGGTAATTTTCATGAAAGGGAGCGTATTCTCCTTTTTTCGGTCGCTTCATACAAGAGTTACATTTTCGCCAGCCGCGTCATAAACCACACTTCGAATCCGGTGTAGACGACGTAGCAAAATAAAAAGATACCTACAAACCAATTGTCTGTGGGTTTTTCCATTTCCCGGTATATAAAAAGGAACAACACGGACAAAACCATTTTCCCAAAAACAGAAACGGTAATGAGGTTGTTAAAGGCTAATTTGTTTTTGTCGGCGGCTGCGCTTTGCCCGGCAAAAAAAAGCCCTGCGCATACGGCTACAAACAATAGCACGGAGGCCAGGGAAAGTTTCCAGTAAGCCCGCGTTTCGGGCAACAGGACATGAAGCAGCGCGAGCAGCGCCGACACTGCAAGGGTGGTACAGGCGAGGTAAAGAAAAAATACCTTTGATTGCATTAGAAAAAGGGCAAACTTACAAAAGGCAAAAGGCAAAACGATCCGTGTATTACCCAGGCGTTCTTGCTCACTTCTTTTGCCATTTTGCTTAAGAGCAAAAAAAATTGGGATACCGAGATGCAAATATCTCAATATCCCAATTATTTATTCTTTTAATAATTGCCTGTAAAGTGCGTAGAGCGAGGCGATCATAAACAATACAGTCAGACTAACAGCCCAAAGCGGGCGTTCCATACCCATCCGCTCGTCCAGCCAACGCCCGATAAAAACCCCGGCGAGGCAGGCCGCGAGCAACTGGAAAGCCATACCGCTGTATTTGGCGGTAGCCCTAATTGCGGACCTCCGGTTTTCCTCCGGTGACAACTTTGGCTGCGACATTTTCAGCAGGTTTAGCCTCAAAGTTTTTGACGGTGCCGTTGGCGGCGCCAATTTCCATCTTGCAGGCGACATTAAACTTGGCGCCACTCTGAACAATGAGTTTGTTGGTGTTGATTTCACCGTCTACTTCTGCGGTTTCGCGCACGTTCAGGAGCTCCGTTACGGTCAGTTTTCCTTTGAAACTGCCTTCTACGACTGCGTTTTGGCAATGTATTTCACCGTCCACGGATCCCGTAGGGCCGATGATTATTTTTGCCTGGCAGGTCAGCTTTCCTTTTATGATTCCGTCTACCCGCAGATCGCTTTCGCAACGAAGCGTACCTTCCAGCACTGTTCCTTTGACCAGTACGTTCAAGGCGCCGGAGGGAGTAGTGGTGGTAGTTTTCTTGGGTTCTTCCGTGTTTTTGCTGTTACCAAACATAAGTTTTCTCTGTTTTAATACGGTGATTCAGGTAAGAACTATCTGTTATTGGGATATTATGATATTGGGATATTGATGCACATTGACCAATTTGTTGATTATCAATAAAATATCTCAATACCCTAATAACCTAATATCTCCCTTAGAAATTCGGGC
This sequence comes from Lewinellaceae bacterium, assembly GCA_043738235.1. Lineage (GTDB taxonomy): Bacteria > Bacteroidota > Bacteroidia > Chitinophagales > Saprospiraceae > M3007. The sequence continues at coordinate 2,563 of JAYSZC010000477.1, forward strand.
AGTACACACCGCGGCGCTCCGGACCGCATATCTTGTAGATCAGCGAGAATTCAAAAGCGCCGTTGCCATTCGAGGCCGTGTACAGGCTGGAGGTATTGATGTCGTAGCTGAAACCGATGTTGAACTGTTCGTAGTCGAAACGGGTGCTGAGGATGATCGCATCCATCAATTTGCCATCGTCGAGGCGGTTAGCCAAACGCGCCCAGGCGCCGATCTGGAAAGCCTGGTGGTAGCGGCGGCTGTTGCCCAGCAGGAATTTGAAGGAGTTACCCACATTTACCTGCCAGGATGGTCCCTGGAAAAAGGTGACAACACCCGGAACCATACCGAATTTTTTGCCATTCATAAATTCGCCGCCCGCGTGGAAGGTGAATTTGGAATACAAAGGAATATTCTGGTTCTCGAAGGATTGATTCGCCCGGTTGAGGTGGCTGAATGCGCCGCCGAAATAGAAGTTGTTATCATTGCCCAATACACTGAACCACAAGGCGCCTGCGGAGAGGTCGACAAAAAGGAAGTTCGGATCGTCGATCACGTCGCCTGGAAGGGTCGGATCAAACACGCCGTTGCCAATGTTTTGCTGCGGCCACTGCAGGTTCGCGCTGTTAATGCTGCGCTGGCTGAGGCCTGCATCGGCGCCCAAAACCAGGTAGTGTGCTTTTTTGCGGTACCCGCCCATTTTTTTGGCATAAGAGCCGGAAAGACGGGCCTGGATGGTTGCAAATTCCGAAGCGCCGGCTTTATCGCCCCAGAGGGTGCCGCCAATTCCAAAATAGTCGTAACGGCCCACAGGCAGTTTCTGATCGTAGGAAACCGAATAGGTATTATAGGCATTTTTTTTGAGGATGGAAGCCCACTGATTGCGGTAGTTGGCCACTAAGCGGTGGTTGCAGTTCATCACCCCTGTCATAGCAGGATTCAGGTTGAGCGGGCTTTGATAGAACTGCGAAAAGTGGATGTCCTGTGCGTGCGCGGTCACCACCGACAGCAAAATCGAGCAGCAGACAGAAAGGTGTAAAAACGTTTTTTTCATAAACAGACGAACCATAATTGTTAGAATAAGAACAGCGTACAATTTTAATTGGGCCAACTATACCTGCCCACTCATTTTCAAGTGGGCGAAGGTACGTTTTTCCGAATGCATGAAGAATTTTTCTGCACATTTCAACCCCTGGAAGTCAAAAATTTAACTACCCAATGACAGATACCGGCCAAAAACGGCTTTGTGGCAAATCATATTTTGATCAATGTGTTAAGGTTTTCAGGACTTAGAGGTTTTAACTTCTGAAAACGCTGCCTCTGCCTAAAGAGAAGTGAGAGGTGAGAGAGTGAGAAGGTGAGAGGCATCCCGTTTGGTCGCTCGGCGGATTTGAGAGAGGTGAGAGGGTGAGAAGTGAGAAGGTGAGAGACATCCCGCTTCTCACCCTCTCACTTCTCTTAAAGCCTCGTGCTCACCTTTTTCACCATCTGATTTTTCCAGTTCAAAAAAGTGCCTGCGAGGATATGGGTACGCGCTTCTTTGACCAACCACAGGAAAAAA
>JAYSZC010000478.1:0-4101 GCA_043738235.1 Lewinellaceae bacterium
ATAGGGTACCGTTCTACAAACATTACCGCCCCGCTGGGGCTGGCATTCCGGATAGGGTACTGGTCTCACAAATACAGGCCTGAAAAACCCAGACTCAAAATCCAACTAAATGCCAAGGGGGATGTTTCTCACTTCTCACTTCTCACCTCTCACCTCTATTTTGCACCTCGCTCACCTCACCCTAGTCGTTGAAGACTACGACGACGCCATCCGGTTTTACACCGAAAAACTGCATTTCACACTGCTGGAAGATACCCCCTTGAGCGCCACAAAAAGGTGGGTGCTGGTAGCGCCGAAAGGCTCGACCGGATGTAGCCTGCTACTTGCAAAGGCCGCCAATGAAGAACAGGCCGGCCGGATCGGAAACCAGACCGGCGGACGTGTTTTTTTGTTTTTGTATACCGACGATTTCTGGAGAGATTACCAGGATATGCTGGAAAATAACGTCACTTTTGTTCGGGAGCCTGTGGAAGAAATATACGGCACCGTCGCCGTTTTTGAAGATTTGTACGGCAATTTGTGGGACTTGCTGGAGCCGAAGTAGTTATCCGTTATTAGTTATCAGTTATCAGGGGTGGTAGCCCTTGGCTATCCTATAAACCCTGAGCCAGGCGTTACCACCCCTGATAACTGATAACAAATAACGGATAACTCTCAAATCACTTCGTGTGTTTATTCTTTTCCCTGATCATTTCTGCGGCAATACTCACCGCAATTTCCCGGGCCGTTTTACTAAAAACCGGCACTCCGATGGGTGCAAACACCCTGTCCCAGGAGGCAGGATCGAGGCCTTCGGCGGCCAGTTCTTCCCGAAGTGTTTGCAGTTTTTGCCTGCTGCCCAACATGCCCAGGTAAAACCACTCGCGCGCCAGCAACTGCCGGAAAATCAACTTGTCCTGGCGGTAACCGATGGTCATAATCACTGCGTAATCGCCGGGCGTGCTTTGCAACGTTTCCGCTAGCCCGGTATAAGGGATAATGTGTTTTTCATGCGCGAATCGGTTTTGTTTCAGGGTATTCAGGCCCTCCCGATCGTCATAAATTTTAATATAAAATCCAAGGAAATGTAACACTTCGGACAAGGCCAGCCCTACATGCCCGCCGCCAAAAATATGCACAACCGGCTGATAATGAAGTATTTCCCGGTATTCCCATACGTTGTCTTTGATGTAGTATCCGCCTGGTTTGTCCGGCTGGGCGCTTTCCAGCCTCAGCCCGGCAGCATCTACGTACAAACACGGCCCCGCGCTGTGTCCGGCGATTTGCCCGATCAGCGACAGATGTTCGCTGTGGAGTGGAATAAAACAAATCAGTTGGCTACCCGAACAGATCATGCCCGACTGCTCGGCGCTGTGTTGTTTGTCGTGGTACTGGCGCATGGTCGTCACGCCGGCAGGTGTCTGCTCCAGCATCGCCCTGGCTTTTTCCACCAATTTATGCTCCATGATACCGCCGCCGATGGTGCCCAGAATAGCGCCGTCGGCGGCAACGGCCATTTTAAAACCCTGCCGCCCCGGCGAACTGCCTTCACTTTCCAGGACGAGCAGCAACATGGCCGGAATACGATCGCTGAGTTTTTGCTGCAAAAAATGCCAGACGCCCATTCAGTTGGTGTGCAAAATTAGTGAACACTAAATCTTTTGTAACGCATTGATTTACATTGCTTTTTGCCCTTTGTAATTTTGCTTTTTTACTTACATCTTCCTGTTTTCCAATATTTTTTTGAAAGAACGGCTCCTGATTTCATCTAAAGTCAGGCCGGTTTTCAATACTTCGGCTTCAGTGATGGCCCCGCTGTTCAGCGCCCGGAGAAAATAATTGAGCAAGCCCTGTCCGGTAGCGGCATCGTCGAACACATCGCCGATCAGGGTGGCCCGGGCGGCTTTTTCCACAAAGGTTTTGAGGCGTTCCACGGCATCGTCGTAACTTTCCAGAAAGAAGGCATACACGGCGGTGTATCGCATCGGCAATTGCGCCGGATTGAGGTCCCAGCCCTGGTAAAATCCGTTCCACAAGGAATGGCGGATGTGGTCGTATCCTTTTTTCCAGGCGCGGTGAACGATATCGCGGTTTTCTTCCAGTTGCGAAGTCGTCAAATGGTCGCCCCGGTGCGGACCGATCGGCATAGTGTTGGTGGCCCCGTCGGAGAGCCAGATACCCGTATGCGCCAGCGCCACTTTGGTGACGTGGTGGGCAAAATCGCACACGGGGTGGTTCATTTCCTGGTATTTGGCGGTAATGCCGCAGGAGGCTGTGTAGTCGTAGGTGCCGAAATGGGTCGCGATCAGGCGACCTTTCCCGGCGCGGATAAAACGCATCAGCGGGTTCGTTCCGTCGTCGTCCATAATGGACTGGGTGGTTTCGACCATCATTTCCATTTTGAGCGCGCCGTTTTCCAGACCCAGTTCCGTTTCCAGGATTTCAAAAAAGGACACCAGTGTGCTTACCTGTTCTGGAATGGTCACTTTGGGCAGCATCACGATAAAATTATCGGGCAAACGACCCTTCGTTTCCTCCACCAGCGTACTCACAAAAATATCGAGCGTGCGCAGTCCCCGCTCTTTCATTTCTTCTGAAAACGGTTTGATCCGGATGCCGATAAATGGCGGCAGCGTGCCTCTTTGTATACCTTTTACACATTCAATCGCTGCATCGCGGGCGGTTTGGTCTTCCTCTTCATTGCTGCGGTTGCCATAGCCGTCTTCAAAATCGATCCTGAAATCCTCCACGGCTTCGGTCTGTAATTTATGCAACACCTTGTGGTAAATCTGGTACGACAAATGGGCGGGGTGTTTGCGCTGTTGCGCCACCGTCAGCGACTCGTAATCACTTTTTAATTGTTCCGCCGTTTGCTGGAGCGTGTCTAATTTTTCGCTGCCCTGCAACTGGAATATTTTGCCAAATCGGATAAAATCCGGCGCATACAGGTGAAATGCCTCCAGGGCTTTTTCGGCCAGGCCGGCTGTGGTGTTGTATTTGAACAAATTGGCGCCGCCGTATACGGTATGCACGGCTTGCCGCTCCGGCAGGTCGCCGGGATATTTTTCGTTAAAAGCCGCGTTGGCTTTGCTAAGTTCGGAAAAAAGATGCGCTTTTTTATCGACGGGTATAGTCATTTTCTAGAGGTGAGAGGGTGAGAGTGGTGAGAGGGTGAGAGACATCCCCTTTGGCTATGATTAATAGTTTGGGCTTGGGTCTGTAATTGAGAGCGGTGAGTTGAGGCCAGTTATCGGTTATCAGTCTGTAAGTGCTTGGCCTAAGTTAATAATTAAAGCCAAGAGCCTCCAGACTGATAACCAATAACTGATAACCGATAACTTTTCAACTCCCCCGGTAGGTCGAATAACCGAACGGATTGAGCAGCAGCGGCACATGGTAATGCTGTGCGTCGGGCACCTCAAACTGTATAAGCACTTCCGGGTAAAATCCTTTGGTGCGGTGGGCGGCAAAGTAAGCGCCCGTTTCAAACACGATCTGATAGATGCCGGGGGACAGCACCCGGTTGGGTGGCAGCAGATCGGCGATTCGGCCATCGGCATTGGTCACACCCTGGCAAAATGTTTCCCACAGCCGTTCTTTGTTCTGGTGTTGCAGGCGAATACTCAGGTCGCGGGCCGGCGATCCGCTGGATGTATCCAGTACGTGCGTGGTGATCTGGCTGACCGGCAACCAGTTCCAGTCGGCATCCGGGAGCAGTTTTTTCAGGCGCAGCACGGTAATTTTATGCTGCTCGCCCATTGCAATATGGATTTCCTCGTCCCGGCTGTTTTGGAGCCGATCCTGCAGCAGGCGAAGCATTTCGGAGGCCGATTTGCCCGTGGCAAAAACGATAAAAATAAACCCGAAATGACTTTCATACGCCTGGTTGGCCGCAGCCAGCGCTTCGATGACTTCCCGGGAAGCCTCGTTGACGCCTGCCTGTTCGCGGCCTGCCAGGTGCTGGGTGGCGGCAAATTTTTTGGTCAGGCTCTCCACATCTCCGATTTTGGGATGCTGGGTAAATGCTTCGAGCCAGTCTTCCTGACCGCAGTCTTCGTACCAGCATTTTTCGGCCTGATGAATCAACGTTTTTTCAGAAGTAAACGGAAAATGGGCCATCAT
>JAYSZC010000479.1:0-1690 GCA_043738235.1 Lewinellaceae bacterium
CCGTCAATACCACCAGCACGATCTGATTGGCGGAAATATGGGTGAACATCAGGTCGATGCCGAGAAACGTCGGAGTAATCGGGAAACCCGAAAAACCCAGGGCGGCCAGCAGAAAAACCAGACCGATACCGGGATGCTCGTAACTGTGCCCGTGGTATTCGTTCAGCGATATTTCGCCTTCTTTGGATTCGATTTTATGCAGGCAAATGTATCCGATAATAGCCGCAACCACCGTACCGCTCAGGTAAATACCCGTTTGATGCCATTCAATATCCTTATTCCACAACAAGGAAAGCGCCGAGAAAAACTGACTGAGCAGCGCCGTTAGCCAGGCGTGCTTCGCATCTTCTCGTTCGGCAAATGCTTTAAGTACCATCGCCAGCGCCAGCGCTGAGAACAGCAGCGTCAGGTACTGATGGAACTCAAAGTGGAGCTGATCTTTCAGGGAAAAACCCGTAGCGCCCACGACGAAAAGCGCCAGCAAAGAAGCAAGACCCCAACGCGGCCCCATGATACCCGATTTACGACCGATCCATTTGAACGGACGCCACAAATAGCGGTGCAGCAAATAATCGAAATTCCATTCTTTTATACTCAGGACATAAACGGCCTGTTTGATTTTTTGGAATAAGTTGTCTGGCGCATCGGTACTGCGTGGAGTAAAATTGAAAAACATATCGTGCACGAGGTAACTCAGCACCGAAGGAGAAACCAGCAGTTGATAGGTTCTCAAAAAGGCATTTCCTGTAAAGTGCAGCAAGGCCAGTATATGCCAGCCAAGCGCGATTTCAATAAATATCAACCCGATCTGGGCAATGGACGCGTAGGCGATTTGTGTTTTGACGGACGACTGCACCCGGGCAATCGTGGCGGCCACCATACTGGTAGTCAGTCCGATCGCGATAATGATGCCGCTGATGATCGTTTCGTGCTGCCAGAACGGGTACGTGCGCAACAACAAAAACGCTCCGATATGCACCGAAAGCGAACCGTAAAAAATAGCGCTGGAAGAGGTGGGGCCTTCCATAGCCCTGGGAAGCCAGGTGGAAAACGGCAATTGCGCCGATTTGATAGCCGCTGCAATCAGGATCATTACTACAATAAACATGGCCTGGAAGTAATGCTCCTGAAAGGTCTGCAGCATCATAGCCGACTGGTTCCATTCGGCAAAAGTGATGTTTTTATGCCATAAATGGTGACTCATCCACATCGCCAGAATCAAACAAATATCGCCGAGCCGGTAGAATGAGAGGACTTTCAGACCGTTTTTTACCGGCAAATACCGGTCGCGGTAAAAACCGATCAGCAAAAACGAGCTGATGCCCAACATTTCCCATCCGACAAAAAGGGTTTCAAAATTGCCGGCGAAAACAACCAGGTTGTAACCGATATAAAACAAAAGCAGGGTAATAAAATATCGTTTGAATCCCAGTTCCCGGTGCATGTAATACCGGCTGAATACGGCCACCAAAAACGTCAATATGGCGCCCACCAGGGCAAATACCGCAGTGATGGAATCGAAGTAAAAATCGATAAAAAACTCAAACTCCGGGCTTTTGTACAGCACAATATGTTTGATGTCCAGCGTCGGCGCACGGTTCGTCAGCCACCAGGCGATAAATGCCAGGATGCCCAGTGTCTGCAAACCGATGGTAGCAATGGAAATGCCAGAGATGATACGCTCTTTTTT
>JAYSZC010000480.1:0-1690 GCA_043738235.1 Lewinellaceae bacterium
GTTGAATCAACAAGCTTGGACTGTCCGGGTGACAGACAGTAACCGGGCATTTGAACTCAGCAAAGAGGCGCTCCGGCTTTCAGAAGAAATTCAGTATGAGAAAGGGAAAGCCGAAGGTCTGCGGACTTTCGGCTTTTGTCATATCCGGCTCGCCAAATACCCGGAAGCGCTGGAATTGGCAACCCAGGCGTATGAAATGTTCCTACAGATGGGCGATATTCGGAACCAGGCCGTTGTCCACGAGCATTTCGGGGTCATCCACCGAAGTTTCGGCGATTACAGTAAATCGTTGGAACACCTGTTTAAAGCGTTGTCAATGAGCAGGCTGGGGAGTTTCCCGGAAGAAGAAACGCTTTCATTATACCACCTGAGCATTACCTACAAATACCTGGGCGATCTGGGCAATGCCCTGGAACACGCCCTGAACGGACTTGCTATCGCACAGGCAAATGGCGAGCAAATGCCGGAATCTTACCACCTGAACTGCATCGGCGGCGTGTATTTCGAAATGGGCCGGTACGAAGAAGCCCTTGATTATTACCAGCAAAGCCTGGCGCTCCGCCGGGCCATCGGCGATCAATGGGGCGTGGCGGGTTGTTACGACAACATCGGCAATATTTTTCTGAAACAAGGTAACTATGAGCAAGCGTTGCACTACTGCCTGCAAAGTCTTGCCATAACCGAAACAACCGGCGACCGGAAAGGCAGGGGCAATACCTTGTTCAATACCGGAAAAATATACGCTGAAATGCAGGATTATAAAAACGCGCTGGACTACTGCCGGCAAAGTTTACAGATCCGCGAAACCATCGGAGACAAAAAAGGGCAGGCAGAAGTGTACTGTTTCCTTGGCGGTCTGTACGATGATACCTCGTTCTCCCAGGCAAGTATTCAACAATCCCTGGAATATCTTCATCAAGCCCTCGCACTTGCCGAAGAGCTGAAAGCAAAGGATATTATTTATAAAATTCACCAAAATTTATCCAAAACCTACAAACATGCGGGCGATCTGCCCGAGGCTTTGTTTCATTATGAAACGTATGCCACCCTCGAAAAAGAAGTGAACAACGAGGCCGTCCACCAACGGATTCTGAATTTGCAGATCACCCACCAGGTAGCGCAGTCACAAAAGGAATCTGAAATTTTCCGACTGAAAAATGTGGAATTGGTTCACCTCGTCGATGAGGTCGAACTACAGAAGGAACAACTCCAAAAAACGCTTGATCACCTCCAATCCACCCAAACCCAACTCATCCAATCCGAAAAACTGGCCTCCCTTGGCGAGCTTACCGCCGGTATCGCCCACGAAATTCAGAACCCGCTGAACTTCGTCAACAATTTTGCCGAGCTGAGCGTGGAACTGGCCTTCGAACTCAAAGAAGAAATAGCGAAACCCGAAGTGGATAAAAACCTGGTGCAGGATTTAGCACAGGATCTGGCACAAAACCAGGAAAAAATAAACCACCACGGCAAACGCGCCGCCGCCATCGTCAACGGCATGCTCCAGCACGCCCGCGCCAGCACCGGCAAAAAAGAACCCACCGATTTAAACACGTTGGCTGAAGAATACCTGCACCTCACCTGGCACGGCCTACGCGCCAAAGACCCGAATTTCAACGCCAAAATGATAACGGATTTTGACCCTGCTGTCGGGAAAGTGGAAGTCATTCCGCAGGATATGGGCCGGGTG
>JAYSZC010000481.1:0-4098 GCA_043738235.1 Lewinellaceae bacterium
CCTCATTCCTCATTCCTCATCCCTGTAATTAATCCGTGTTCAATCACTCAAAAATGCGCCCAACCGACATCGTTTTTTTCAGTTTGTTCCGAACGGACAATCCCTATTCCTCCATCTCGCTTTCGATGGCAAAGGAACTGGCGAAAACACGTCGTGTTTTTTATGTCAACCACCCGTATTCGCTTAAAGACATTGTGCAGGGCTGGCGTTCCGGTGACCCTGTGCTGCGCAGGCGACTGTCCCGGCTCCTGAGCGGGCGCGTGGGCTATGAGTTAGTGGACAGTATTCCGCAGCATTTTGTTGCCGTGCAGCCACCCGCCACATTGCCCATCAACTGGTTGCCGCCGGGGCGGGTGTACAACTTTTTTCAGCGGCTGAACAATGGTATCATACTCCGCTCGATTCGGCGGGTACTGCACGATTACAAGGTGGATAACTATGTGTATATCAATTGTTACGATCCGTTTTACGCAGGTTATTTACCCAAAGCAATGGGCGCGCAGTGCTGCATTTACCACTGCATCGACGACATCACACAAAACGTGTACACCGACCGACACGGCACGGCGCTGGAAAATGAAGCCTGCCGGCAAGCCGATATAACCCTGGTGACTTCTACGAACCTGCACCGGCTCAAAGCGCCGTTTGCCCGACGGATCGTCACCTATTTCAACGCGGCGGACGTGGCTGTTTTTGAACGGGTGTTGAAAGAACGATACCCGCGACCCACAGAACTGGAAACCCGAACCGGGAAAGTGATCGGTTTTATCGGCAACCTCGACGAACTGCGCATCGACTATCCGCTGTTGAAAAAAATAGCGCTCGCATTTCCGGCGCACACGCTGTTGCTGGTGGGACCTTTGAACAGTTCCGAACCCCAAACGATCGGTCTGGAGGCCCTGCCGAACGTCATTTTTGCCGGAAGCCGTGTCTTGCAGGACTTGCCGCCGTTGCTGCAGCACATGGACTGCGTTTTAATCCCGTTTTTGCTCAATACACTGACAAAAAGTATTTATCCACTGAAAATCAATGAATATTTAGCCGCGGGCAAACCCGTGGTTTCCACCGCTTTTTCGGACGACATTCGTACTTTCGCGGAGCATATTTACCTGGCGGAGGATCATGCGGAATTTTTGGAAAAAATAAAGGAAGCGCTCGAAGAAAATGATCCGGGTCGCGTGCAAGGCCGGGCAGAAGTGGCGCGTTCGAATACCTGGGAGGCGCGGATACGGCAACTTTGGGCGGAGATAGGATTAGGAATGAGGGATGAGGGATGAGGGATGCCGAGCGTTATGTCGGACATCACGCTCGGCATTCCTCATCCCTCATTCCTCATCCCTGTTAGTCACGCTCGGTCATTCCTCATCCCTCATTCCTCATCCCTATCAAAAATTGTAAACTAATGAAAGAACCTAAAATAGAACTCACACGTTATCAGCGTTTTATCGAGACCATGATGCACCTGTTCATCATTGTGGTGTTGCTGGGACTTTTTTTAAAAGTATTAGTCATCTGATCCATGTCGCAGGTCAACCACGGTGAACTTTTCACCCGTAAGCGCTCCCGGATGGAGCAGCTCCGGGATTGGCTGGGAGAGCGTTTGCTCCTCCAGAAACTCAACAACCCGTTGGGTATGGCGCTGCTATTGCTGGCTACCCTGCCGGTTTCCTACGCACTGGCGACGCTGGATATGAAACTCAGCATGATCGCTTTTCTGGCGCTGATCGGTTTCCCGATGGTGGTGCTCAGCCTGTTCAACCTGACGTTTGCGATCGGCCTGATGCTCCTGATTGGGCTGATGGTGCCTTTCGGCGCCAAATTTACCACGGCTCCGATCGGCACCTTGCTCGACCTGCTGATTTTGATATGCGTGGTGGGTATTTTGCTGCGCCAGATCAAGGAACGCGACTGGTCGTTTGCCAAATTTCCGCTGAGTTACATGATTCTGATCTGGTTGTATTACAACATCATGCAGGTGCTGAACCCCGAAGCGGAATCCAAAATGGCCTGGCTCTACACGGTCCGGAGCGTGGCGATCCAGCAAACGGTGTTTTTTATCGGCGCTTATGCATTCAGAAATCACCGGCAAGGCATCATGTTGTCGCTGAAACTCATCATCGGCATTTGTTTTGCCTCTGCCCTGTACGGACTGAAACAGCAATTAGTGGGTTTCAGCGCTGCCGAAACGACCTGGATCATGGCCGATCAGGAACGCTTCGAATTGTACTATCAGTGGGGCATGATGCGCATTCCGTCGTTTTGCTTCGACCCGACCACTTTCGGGATCCTGATGGCCTGTTTCAGTATTTTCTGTATCGCTTTGCTGGTGGGGCCGACCAGGAAAAAGCAAAAAGTGCTGCTGGCATTGATGGTGATTTCTGCGCTGTGGGTGATGGCCTACACCGGGACGCGTACCGCATTTGCGCTGGTGCCCGTGGGCGCTATCTTTTTTTGCAGCCTTATTTTAAACAAACGGGTGCTGCTGATCGGCGGCATTTTTGCGGTGCTCGGCACAGGATTTATCTTGAAATCTTCCTCCAGCGGGGTGATTTTCCGTATCCAATCGGCTTTCAAACCGTCGCAGGACGACTCGATGAACCTGCGTTTGGCCAATCAGAAAAAAATTCAGCCGTACATTCAAAGCCACCCGATGGGCGGCGGACTGGGCAGTTGCGGGATGTGGGGCAAACGTTTTAATCCCGATTCCGAGTTGTCGAAATTTCCGCACGACTCCAGTTTTGTGCGCATGGCGGTCGAACTGGGCTGGATCGGGCTGATTTTGTACACTTTGCTGCACTATTTTGTGCTGCGGACAGGAATTTACTACTTCGTGCGCTGCCGCGATCCGTTGATCAAGGCCATCTACGCCGGCATCACGACCTGGTGTTTTATGCTGACCGTAGCCTGCTACGCGCAGGAAGCCATTTTGCAATTGCCTATGAATATTATTTACAATGTATTCCTGGCAATTTTGGTTACCTTGAAAAATTTCGATCCGGCATTTCAGGAGAAACCTAATGTGGGTTTATAAGTTTATAGGTTTATGAGTTTATTAGAGCCACTCGAAAAAAGACAATCTACTTCATAGAGTGGCCCATATAAACCCATAAACCCATCAACCACTCAACCCCTCAACATTCTCAACACCATTCCCATGTTCCGAAACCTTACTATTCTGTTTGCCTTTCTGTGCTGCCTGCAAGCATCAGCGCAACAGACTGATTTTGACCTGATTGTACAACCCGTAGACACCAAAGCCCGTGATTTTGGGGAGTACCTGGTTCAATTGGCCTGGATAAACTGGCCGGAAAGCGCCATTGCGCAGGAAGAAGTGAAAAATGCCCAGAGCGACGATAAAAACACCCGCAAAGAATGGATGCGCGACCTGCAGGCCACCTTCAACCTGAACGAAGCCAACCTGCGCGCACCCGATACTTCCAGCAATGTTTTTTTTCCGAGGTACAATTTGGGGATCAACCTCAACTTGTACAACATCATGAGCCAGAAGGAAAAAAACAAAATCAGCAAACGCGATATCATGATCGCGGAACACAATGTGAACAAACGGAAACTGGAAATCCGCGCGGAAACCTTGTCTCGTTACGCCAGATTTAAACTGGCCCGGGAAATTTTAAAAACCCGCACTTTGGTCGAACAGGACATGAATTCGACCTTTATCCTGATACAGCAACTGTATAAAAACGACGAAAAAACGCTGGAAGACTACACCACCGCTTCGGCGGCTTTTTTCGCCGCACAGGAAGCCCGCCTGGAAGCGGAGACCGAAGTACTCATCACCAAGTTTCAGGTGGAGGAAATGATCGGCTTCAAATGGGAGCAGGTGCAGCATCCGGCGAAGGAGTTTTAGGTTTCTGTTTTTTGTTATCAGTTATTAGTTATTAGTACACAGTCACTTAAGTTTTTGAAATTCAGGTTAACCATAAAGTTGTGGGGTTAAAACCCCGGATGGTTGGCGCCAATTGCCGCCGGCTGAAGCCGCCGGTTATTAAACAATGCATTTCAAGGTCGATTTATCCAAAACATTGCTTATTGTACTTCTTTTTTCAATAACCTCCGGCTTCAGCCGGGGGAACATGA
>JAYSZC010000482.1:0-10953 GCA_043738235.1 Lewinellaceae bacterium
ACATCTTATCTACGCTTTCTATGCCCGCCCGAATGGCGGGAATTTTACAGCGAGGATATTGATTTTGCTAATAAAGACGGCCTGGTTTCACTTGCCAGAAACATTTTCCTGAACCTGGATGAACTGAAAAGTTTGAGCCGCCAAGACATTAACCGGGTGAAGTCTTATTTGAGCCAAGATCGTATCAAAGCCCGGTTACCTTTCGACCGGCGGGAAACTAATCTTCGGCGCGTTGCCACCTTTTTTGCCAGTACCAACGCACCCGAATTTCTTACCGATGAAACGGGTAGTGTGCGATGGTTGGTTTTCGAGGTGAAAAACATCCGACACGACAACGGCGGCGCGAATGGATATACAAAACAGGTAGATATTAACCTGGTTTGGTCGCAAGCCCTTGCATTATTAAACAGCGGTTTCGAGTATCAACTTACGCGCGAAGAAATCGCAGAAAGCGAACGGTTAAACATGGCTCATACCAAGTTGCCTTTGGAGTACGAGCCGATTTTGCAATATTATGAACCCTCGACCGATCCGGCAGATTTCAAAGCCACCAGTGACATAGTGCGCCACCTTTCAAATAAAACTTTCTTAAAAATCACACCAGAGGGCGTTGGCCGTGCTATGCGGTTTATGCAAGCGGATAGGGTGAGCCGTAAAGTGCGCGGGCAAGTTGTTCGAGGCTATCTATTGAAGGAACACGAAGTGGCAAACGGTTGGGATAGCGACGAAACGGAAGAATGAAAAGGCAAAAATGGTGGTGTAAACCTTAAAATCTACCTGCAACCTGCAACCCTTTAGCCTTATTCATTCAAAATCAATTGGTTAGAGGTTGCAGGTAGAAAAAAACTGTACTTGCAACCACCTGCAACCTGCACCCCCGTTTTACCCTTTCCGCTTTGCTTCGGTTGCAGGTAGGTTGCAGGACGGTTGCAAGTAACGTTCGATTGATTTTTGCTTACAAGTATTTGAAAATCAAGGCAATGTGAACAAAGGTTGCAGGTTGCAGGGAGAAAAGCAGTTTTTGAGAAAATGTTTTTTCTTGTTTTTTTTTGTAATTAATTGATTATCAAATTTTTATGCTAAAAAAGTCGTATTCTTGAAAATTTACAAAATGTTGATAATGAGCAATTTGATACTTTCCAAACCATGTAGTTTTTACCCATCCAAAAGCCATACCCGCCACCGGGAGACCGTTGATCTTTTGGCCTGGTTAAAAGGTGCGTTCAACGGCTTTTTGTATGTACATCCAATAGGGAAAGAATGGAAAGCGGCAAGCCCGGAACACCGCGCGGCGATAGAACGCCATTTTGTCGGTAAACCAATCATTGAATGCCTCGACCGATACCGGGTAGATGTGGCCAAAAGAGGCAAAACGCCGTTCAATTCATTGATTAAAAGCCACCTCCCCGCCATTACGCCAAGTGCGGTTTTATCTTATCGAAACGGGCAAAGTCTGTCAGAGCATACGGGGTTGCTCGCCGGGGATGTTGACTTGAAAGAAAACCCATTTACCGCCGCCTCGCTCAAATACTTTTTGTCAAAAATTGAAAATGTGGCCTATGCTGGTTTAAGCGCATCGGGACAAGGGGTTTGGTTTATTGTGCCTATTGCTCAACCCGAAAAGCACACTGAACATTTTGCAGCCTTAAAAATGCAATTGGCGGGCTATCAAGTCAACCTCGACCCTTCACCAAAAAATATCGCAAGTCTTCGGTATTACAGTTTTGATGAAGCAGCCTACTTCAATCCTGCTGCCATTCCTTACACCTGCACTGAAACCGCCGAAAGTCGCCCACAGCGCGACCAATACACGCCACGCGGCACATACGAAACGGGCGACAATGCCGCGAAGGTAGAAGCGATTTTAGGGCAAATAGATGTTATGCGGAAAGACATAACCGAAGGGTATCCCACCTGGTTTTCCATCGGTTGCGCACTCGCCCACGAATTTGGCGAAAACGGGCGGGACTACTTCCACCGGACAAGCCAATACTACCTGACCTACAACGCGGGGGAAACCGATAAACAGTTTACCTACTGCTTACAGATGCGGTCAAACCGCTTCACATTGGGAACGTTTTTCGAGGTTGCCCGGCGGCATGGCATTGAATACAAACACTATCTAATCACATAAACCGCCGCAAACTTGCACAACTGAGTTATCACACCATGAAGAAAAAAAACATACCACCTGCCGTTCCAGAGTTTGAAGATACCCACGACGGCGAACAAGAAAAAGTAGTTTACCTGGCAGCGCTTGAATCAAAGTTCTTTGTCGATCCGGTGCAACCCTTGCAAATATTTACCGACTTGCGCACGGCAATGATGCAAGTTTCAGACTACCCCGCCAAAGTGGTACCCATTTTTGAGCAATACACCGCCGATATGACGGACGTGCAAAAACTCTTTGTTGCCAAAAAGGTGAGAGCCTACTTTCTCCATACCGTTTTTAGGCTTAATGATGCCGATGAGGAAAGCGAAGGGGTTACGTTGACCGGAATTGTCGAACCGCTGAGCGCCTACGTTGCCCGATTGGAACGGGCTACACTTCCACAGGTGGCCGACATACGGGCAGCGCTTAAAGAAGTGTTCAGGAAAGAAATAGAGCGCTTGCCGGAAACGCTTGCCACCCTCGATGACAAAGACCGCCTCCATTTTCTTTGCAAGGTAATGCCGTTTGTATTGCCCAAAGTGGAGGCTGTACAATCTACAAAGGGCGAGCCGGGGGACTGGAATTATTCAGGATAAAAAATCATCTTCTCTACCGATTTAGTCCGATTTTGAAAAAAAATTTATGGTCTCGCTGATTGAAGATTTCCGCCGCTTTTCTATCCACGACCTGAAACGGTTGGGGATGCTGTATCATGGTTTCAATGGTTTATTGAGTTGGAAAACAAATGGAGAAGTGATTTCGTCCATCAGTTTATTTGTGCGGCTTTCTGCCATTGATCCTGCCGTACAACTGAGTTATACGCTAACCAATACACAAGAAAAAGTAGAGGATTGGATTAGCCTACATTACCAGGAAAGCAACCTGCCCGGCCATATCGGCGGCTACTGGATGTTTATTTGCCCGGTGACCGGAAACCCTTGCCGGGTGCTTTACATGGAGAACAAACATTTTAAAAGCCGCAAAGCGTTGTCGCCCGGCACGATCTACAAAAGCCAGACTGACAAAGGACGTTTTCGACTACTTGGCAAAGCCTACGATTTTTCAGACGCCATTTCTGAACTGGATAAGGGCTTTACCAAACCTTACAGCAAAATGTCGTACCGGGGAAAGCCAACGCAGAAAATGCGGCGTTTGATGGAGATGGAGGCGCGGTATAAACGGGCAATGATAGGATGGTTTTCGGAGCAAAAAGGAAGATAATAGCAAGTACCTGCCAACAAATATGAGAACAAAATCTATATCAATGACTTTGTACCCGATTGGCGAGGTACAAGTTTAGGAAATTGAATTACTTTGCGTTCCAATGGCCTGACTTTGTAAACCCTAATCACATGGAACAAAAGAAAATCATCATTCCACTAAACAGCGACAGCGAAGCCGATACTTGCCGAAAGGAGGTAACGCCGAAGCTGTACGCAAGTGAGTGGACAGACGAACACATTTTGGAACAACGGACTTTCACAGACGGGAAAATCGTTGTGTTAGGCAAAGTTGCCAAGCGGCAAAAACCCAAAAAGGCCGACTACATTTTGCGCATCGGGCAAAATTTCCCCATTGCAGTTATTGAGGCAAAGAAAAAATATACTACCGCCGCCGCCGGGCTTCAACAGGCAAAGGACTATGCCGAAACCCTGGATTGTCGGTTTGCCTATGCGACCAACGGCGCGGAAATCGTGGAGTTTGATTTTATCACTGGATTGGAAACAATCATTATACAATACCCGACCCCACAGGAACTTTGGAACAGGTTACACGCTAACGATCCCATACCCGAAAACATTAAAGAAATCCTGTTAAAACCGCTCAATCCGAATTTGGGCAAGTCGCCCCGATATTATCAGGAAATTGCCATTAACCGGGCAGTACAAGCCATTTTGGAGGGCAAGCCACGGTTACTACTTACATTGGCCACAGGTACGGGCAAAACTTCGGTAGCCTTTCAAATTATCTACAAACTTTGGAGCAACCGTTGGAATACCACAGGCGAACACCGCCGCCCGAAGATATTGTTTTTGGCCGACCGCAAAGTTTTGGTAGATGATCCCTATTCAAAGGACTTTGCCGTTTTCGGCGATGCACGCGCTTCGATTTTTGATGACGGCGCGACCACCAGCCGCGAAATCTATTTTTCCACTTATCAGTCATTGGCCGAAAGTGAAGCCCGCGAAGGACTGTTTCGGCAGTTTCCGCGCAACTTCTTTGACCTGGTTGTAATAGATGAATGTCACCGGGGCAGCGCAACCGATGACAGCAATTGGCGCATGATTTTGGATTATTTCGCACCTGCCGTAAAATTAGGTTTGACGGCCACACCGTTGCGACAAGACAACAAAGACACTTATGCCTATTTTGGCAACCCGCTCTATATTTACAGTTTACGGCAAGGCATTGAAGATGGTTTTTTGGCTCCATACATTGTGCGCCGTGTCGTAACCGAAGCCGACGCGACAGGATGGCGACCAC
Source organism: Lewinellaceae bacterium (assembly GCA_043738235.1). Lineage (GTDB taxonomy): Bacteria > Bacteroidota > Bacteroidia > Chitinophagales > Saprospiraceae > M3007. The sequence goes on from JAYSZC010000482.1 coordinate 4,637, forward strand.
AGGCCGGACAAACCGACGCACATGGCAACGTCATTCCCGATGACGTTTACCTGACCCCTGATTTTGAGAATACTCTTTCTTTCCTGCCCCGTACAAAGGCTGTTGCCCGACATTTGACCGAACATTTGAAAAAACACGGCAGGTTAGATAAAACCATCATTTTCTGCGTTGACCAAGAACACGCCGACCAAATGCGCCGGGAGTTGAGCAACCTTAATGCCGACCTGGTGAAGCAAAACCCAAACTATGTTGTCCGTATCGTGTCGGATGAGGGCGAATGGGGCAAAGGGTTGTTGGGCAAGTTCATGGACATTGAGCAGGATTTTCCCGTTATTGTTACCACTTCCAAACTTTTGAGTACCGGGGTAGATGTGCCGACCTGCAAAAACATCGTGCTTTTCCGCATGGTCAATTCGATGACCGAATTTAAGCAAATCATCGGGCGCGGCACACGGGTAAGAGAAGACAAAGACAAACTGTTTTTCACCATCCTGGACTACACCGGGAGCGCAACCCGCAATTTTGCCGACCCCGATTTTGACGGCGAACCGCCGCTTATTACATCGGAAGAAATAGACGAAAACGGCGAAGTGTTGGAAGGCACTTTTGTAGAGGAACGCACCGAAACACCGCCCGCCGATTGGACAGACGAACAAATCGAAGACTTTTCCAATGAGGGCGACCCACGGCGCAAATACTACGTCACAGAGGGGGAAGTAACCATTGTGGCCGAAAGTGTGCAAGTATTGGACGCAAGCGGCAAACTGCGCACGGTACAATTTACCCAATACGCCAAAGAACAAGTTTCCACCCTTTTCACCGATGCCAACGCCTTTCAAACGGCATGGGCTGACCCGGAACAACGTGAAAACATCGTGGCCGAACTGGAAGGCCGGGGCATTTCGTTGGAACAACTTTCCGACATTACAAAATTGACTGATGCCGACCCGTTCGATATGCTTTGTTTTGTGGCCTTCGACCTCAAACCTATGACCCGCCGCGAACGCGCCGAACGGGTACGCAAAGCCGCAACCTTGGCGGCTTATACCAACGGGGCGCGGGAAATCATTGAATTGATTTTGGACAAATACGTTCAATTTGGCCTGACCGAATTGAACGCCGGGGTTTTGGAAGTAAAACCCATTTCCGACAAAGGAAACATTACAGAAATAGCCGCCCTTTTCGGCGGTGCGCCCAATTTGCTACGCGCATTGGATGACATTCAAAAACTACTGTACGCCGAAGCTGCGTAACCTGACCTTATGGCAAAAAGAGAAAAAGAAGTTAAAACCGAAACCACCGCGCAACGCTTGTCCGGCCTGATAAAATCGTGTCGCGACATTATGCGCAAAGACAAGGGCATGAACGGCGATGCCGACCGCCTGCCGATGCTGACCTGGATAATGTTTCTCAAATTCCTGGATGACGTAGAATTGGAACAGGAAACCCGCGCTTTGCTGAAACGACAAACCTACCGACCCGCTATTGCCGCCCCATACCGTTGGCGGGATTGGGCGAAAAATCAAAACCTCACAGGCGATGACCTGTTGGCTTTCATCAACAACGAAAAATGCACCCTGCCCGATGGTACTGAGGGAGCAGGCTTGTTTTACCACCTTCGCAGCCTGCAAAGCGAGACGGGCAAAGAGCGCAAAGACGTGGTGGCAACTGTATTCCGGGGCGTGACCAATCGAATGATAAACGGTTACTTGTTGCGCGACGTGGTGAACAAAATAGACAGCATTCACTTCACCAGCACAGAGGAAATTTACACCCTATCGCACCTTTACGAAAGCATCCTGAAAGAAATGCGCGACGCATCGGGCGACGCGGGGGAGTTTTACACACCCCGCCCCGTGGTAAAATTCATGGTGCAAATGCTCGACCCGCAATTGGGGGAAAGTATCCTCGACCCCGCCGCCGGAACGGGCGGCTTTTTGGTGGAAGCCTTTGAACACCTACGCAAACAAGCGCAAAATGTAGAGCAGTACGACACCCTCCAACAAAGCAGCATTTACGGCGGCGAAGCCAAACCCTTGCCCTACTTGCTTTGCCAAATGAACCTGCTTTTGCACGGCCTTGAATACCCGAACATTGACAGCGGCAATTCACTCAGAACGCCTTTACGCGACATTGGCGACCGTGACCGGGTGAACATTATTGTAACCAACCCGCCTTTTGGGGGCGAAGAAGAACGCGGCATACTCAATAACTTTCCTGATGATATGCGCACGGCTGAAACCGCCATGCTGTTTTTGCAATTGATTATGCGCCGATTGAAACGCGCAAAACCTGGTTTGCAGGGCGGACGTGCTGCCGTTGTCGTGCCAAATGGTACATTGTTCGCCGATGGCATTGCCGCCCGCATCAAAGAGCAAATGATGAAGGAATACAACCTGCATACCGTGGTACGCTTGCCTGATGGTGTGTTTGAGCCGTACACTTCAATACCTTCCAACCTGCTATTTTTTGAGCAAGGGAAACCGTCACAGGACGTTTGGTTTTATGAAATACAACCCCCTACCGAGCGCAAAAAATACTCGAAAACCAAGCCCATAAAATTTGAGGAATTTACGGCTTGCATTGCCTGGTGGAATAACCGGGAGGAAAACGACAACGCTTGGCGGATACCCGCCGCCGAAATCCTGCAATACGACGCGGGCGGCAAACTGCTTTCCGCCAATCTCGACCGCAAAAACCCTACCCGACGCAACGAAACCGAGTATGCAGAACCAGCCGAAGCCATTGCCGCCATACTCGAAAAGGAGCGGCACATTATGGAATTGATGACCGAAATTCAAAGCCTGATTGGTTCAGGAAAGGAGGTTGAAGTATGAAACAAGGTTGGGAAATGGTCAAATTGGAAAAAGTTTTGAACCAGGCAAAAAATCAAATAAAGTTACTGCCAGATCAAAACTACAAACAGATCACAATTAAAATGAATCGCAAAGGCGTGACCCTTCGAGGTATGATTCAAGGTAGCCAAGTTGCATCAAATCAATATATAGCAAGGCAAAATCAATTTATTATCTCCAAAATTGATGCCCGAAATGGCGCTTATGGTATTGTGCCAAACGGATTGGAAGGAGCAGTTGTTACAGGTGACTTTGTACTTTTTAACCAAAGCGAACACCTTGACGTTTCCTTCCTGAATTATTTTGCGAATACCCGATTCTTTGATTTTGAATGCAAAAAAGCAAGTGAAGGCACGACAAACAGAGTGCGTTTAAAAATTGAAAAATTTCTTCAAATAGAAATCCCCCTGCCGCCCTTAACCGAACAACAGCGTATCGCCGGGCGGTTGGCAGCATTGAAAGGAAAAATAGATGTAGTGCGGGCGTTAAGGGGGGAACAGGTGCGGGAGGTGGAAAGGGTTGCTCGAAGCTTTGGTGAGCAGTTTTTTGAAGAATTAGGTAAAGGAGTACCTACCAGGCTATTTGAAGAAATATGTGACGTTGTTCGTGGTGGTTCGCCCCGCCCGGCAGGTGACCCTACTTTTTATGGAGACGGCTATTTGCCATTTCTCAAAATTGGTGACGTGACAAATGATAATGAAATCTATGTCCAAGGCTATGCCGAAACACTTACAAAGGCCGGTTTAACCAAAACAAGGGTAGTTGAGCCAAATACTTTGCTATTAACGAATAGCGGTGCAACGCTTGGAGTTCCCAAAATCACAGCCTTCAAAACTGCATTTAATGACGGTATTCAGGCGTTCATTAATTTCAATGAAGAAGTGAATTTGGAGTATTTATACTTCTTTCTCAAATCAAAGACAGGCCATTTCAGAAAGATTTTGGCAAGGGGGCAAGGGCAACCAAACCTTAATACAGAAATGGTAAAAAAGACTTCCATCCCCTTGCCCTCCCTTTCTGAACAACGCCGCATCGTTTCCGAAATCAAAGCCTTTCAAACCAAAATGGATGCCCTGAAAGCGGCACAGGCGGGGCAGTTATCGGCGTTGGAGGGGTTGTTTCCGGGGGTGTTAGAGCAGGCGTTTAAAGGGGAGTGGTGAACCATAAAACAAAGAACTATGTCGCAACTGATTCAAGACAACCACCGTTTTTTGGATGAGGCCGGGGATACGACCTTTTACGGGAAAGGGAAAGTACCGATCATTGGGCAAGACGGCGTTTCGTTGTGCTTCATTATCGGTATGGTTAAATTCAAAGAGCCGTTGCAGCCTTTGCGCCGCCGTATCATTGAACTGCAAAATCAGATTATCAGTGACCCCTATTTTCGCGACATTCCAAGCATCAACAAGAAAGTAAAGGAAGGCGGGTATTATTTCCATGCTACCGATGACGTGCCGGAAGTGCGCAAGGTCTTTTACGATTTTATTGCCTCTGTGGATTGCAGCTTTGAAGCGTTTGTCGGGCGGAAAATTCCTCTTTTATACGAAACCAAACACAATGGCAAGGAGGCCGAATTTTATGCCGACCTGCTGTCGCATTTGCTGAAAAACAAACTGAGCAAAAAAGGAAAATTAGTGCTGAACATTGCCAGCCGGGGAAAGACTACCAAAAACAACAATCTCCAAATGGCATTGGAAAAAGCGCAAAGCAGGAACAAAGGAAGGGAAGTAACGACCGAAGTTTTGTTCAACGTGCAAAACCACCGGGTAGAACCTTTGCTGAACGTGGCCGACTACTTTTGTTGGTCGATCCAAAGGGTTTTTGAGCGGGGAGAAATGCGCTATTACAATTTTTTGAAAGACCAAATTTCTTTGGTAGTAGATTTGTACGACACTACGCGTTACCAGGATTCAAACAACTACTATTCCCCCAAAAAACCGTTGACGGCTGCCAATAAGGTATAAATAAAAAAAGCCCACTGCTGCACTGAGAAGGATACCCTTCAACGACGTGGAGTCGGAGTTCATGCGGAGTAGGCAGCACAAAGATAGTACAAATGTACTAAACGTGCAATTTTGATCCAAACGTTTAATTTTGACACAAATATGCAATTTCGTTCCATCCATGTAGGCTTGAAAAATCAAGTGATTTTTACCTCAAAACTGTCCATTTTGCTAAATATGTACCCCATTTGTACCCAATTTTCATAACTCATTGGCAATCAATACACATTACTTTTTGTATTGGCAAGTGAACTGTTGCAAAAAATGCAACTGTTCGGAATTTTCGAACGGTTGACGACCTTCTGGCCGAGCAAGCAGATGTTGCGAAAAATGCAACAACTCAACATAAAAAACAGCTGCAGTTGTCAAGAAATACTTGACAACTCGATAAAAATACTAACTCCTCATATCTTGACCGATGCACTGCATCATGTAAAATTGTTTTACACGATGCGATTATCATGTAAAAAATGAGGTTACTTTTTACATGAGAAACATAACGCCGGCTGCCGGACAACAGATATGGCAGGAAACCTTGTTCATACATGAGGAATTGGCAGATTATGGAAGGAGTGAGCCGGACGGCTACAGCAAATACGGAAGGGACGTTGGATTCCATTGTACCTTGGCGGCAGGTCGAAAAAGACACTGCCGCGGCGATGGGCTTGGGTAAGGTAAGAATGGAATGGACACTTGCCGAGGTAAAAATTTTACGCAGCTTGTTGTAATCTTTCCTGTGCTTTCTTTAGCATCAGTTCACGAACTTGCTCTTTATTCATCGATTTAACTACATCATATGGCAATTTGATGATATGATATGGCGTACCGTCAGCCCCGATCCAGTTATCATCTGTCCAGTTGTCTGAGTTAAGACAAGAGAAAATAAAATTCACATTTATGTGGCTGAGCTGTTGCTCAATACAATCCGGGTCGAGAAGATGATAGACGTCTTCATCTGATGCAAAGGTAACTTTAGCCATTTATTTAAATTTTAAAACCATTGCTCTTAGATCTGTATAACAAAACTACACTCTTTCGCTGAAAGTTCAAATAAAATGTCTAGTTGTCATTCTTATTGCCGGGCGGCCTTGCCATGCGATCGACAGGTTTTCGTATCTGATTATCCAAGTGCAACGGGTAAAGAAATATTTTTTGTTTTTCTTCGATAAGGCATTCATATACCGTCCCACGAACCTGAACAATATAACCAAGGCGCATGTCGCTTAGCCATTCTCCAGGATATCGGTTGCTTACACCTTTTCTGGTCACCCCATACTTCCACACCATACCCTTTTTCAGAAAGCATGTACCACTACTGCAATGATAGCAAATATATGCTCCGTCAGTCCTAGCCAGTAAGACATACTGCTCCGCCTGTTCAAGTTCCTCCAACTGTCTCTCAAGATCCAGCCTTCGCCATTCTTTTAACTTCAACTCCCCTTGCTCATCGAAATACGCC
>JAYSZC010000483.1:0-10903 GCA_043738235.1 Lewinellaceae bacterium
TGATTAGGTAAGGAACATCGAGGCGGAATTTTTAGCCTGCCGGAGCCGGTACGATCACTTCCAGCGCATCCGGAATGATTGTGGCATTCAGCCGTTTTATTTTACCCAGATATTCGCCGTCTACCTGAAAATGAACGTATTTGTTCGAGCGCATACTTAAGGCATCCGTTTGAAACAGCTCCGTTTTGTCGGGATTGAAGGAAGCATGTCTGAAAATCATTTTCAGGATTTCCAGAAAGGATATTTTTTTGATAACGATTACTTCAAACAAGAGGTCGTCCAGTTTGCCGATGGGATTGATCACGACACCGCTGCCGTACTTGGTGGCATTGGCAATCACGATCATTTCAGCCTGGATATGGATGGTTTGACCGTCTACTTTCATTTCTATTTCCAGTAGCGGATTTTGCCACAGCACACGTAAGGTAGCGATCAGGTAACCCCACATACCGCGGCGCTGCTGCGTTTCAAATCGTTTGATCGCATAAGCATTGAGGCCGATATCGCTCAAATGGATGCAAAGATGGTCGTTGATCAGGGTGGCATGCATTTTTTGATAATATCCTGCCGCGAGTGTATCCAGTGCTTTGACAGGATCATTGCCGATGCCCAGTTCCCTGGCCAGTCCGTTGGCCGAACCGGCAGGCAAAATGCCCAACAGGATGTCTTTTTTTAATAAACATTCCGCCACCAGTTTCACCGTTCCGTCGCCGCCGACGGCAATCACTTGCTGCGGCGCAAACGATTTGATTTTATCTTCCAGGGTTTTCCGCTCACAAATCTCTGGAATCTCGTATATTTCAATGATGTAGTGCAACGGAGCAAAATACTCCGTGATCACCTGGCCCCAGTCCGTGTTGTTGTTTCCGGAGTTGGGGTTGAGGACAAACAGTACTTTCAAGTTTTCTATTGGGGTCATATTGTAGGCAGGCCGCTAAAGGAACAGTTTTCAAACATCGCAAATCGTTTATCCATGCGTATAAAAAACAAATTGAACAACGCAGTTGCGACGGTAAAGGTTTACCAGGGCTACGGCCACCAGCACAATCTAACGGTATATGGACACGTATTAGCGGGCAATGTGGTGTATTCGGGCCATTACAGCAACAATATCTGGCGCAATGCCCTGCGTTTGATCAGATTGTTTATGGTAAAACCCATTCCCCGGGTTCCGGTACGCCTGCAATGGAACGCTCAGCAATTTTACACCTCTACGGAATCGGACGGTTTTTTCAAATTTGAGTGGGAATCGACAGAACATGTTCCGGCGGGATGGCATGGCGTTTCGGTCGATTTGCTGGATGCCGGGGGCAACGCGGTCGTTACCGGCATGGGCCAAATTTTTGTGCCGCACAGCACGCAATACGCCTTTATCTCGGATATCGACGACACCGTGCTGATCTCTTATTCCGCACGGCCCGGGAAAAAACTGGGCGTCATGTTCAGCAAAAATCCGCGCAGCCGGAAAACATTTGCCGATATCGTGCGGTATTACGATTTGCTGGCGCTGGCGCATACCGAACCCGAGGTGCCGAATCCTTTCTTTTACGTGTCGAGCAGCGAATGGAATTTGTACGACGACCTGCACGCGTTTTTCCAGCACAACCGATTGCCCAACGGCGCTTTTTTATTAAGTCAAATCAAAAGATGGTACCAGCTGCTGCGCAGCGGAGGCACCAAACACCAGACCAAACTGATCCGCATTGCCCGCATTATGCACGCTTTTCCCAAACAACGTTTTGTCTTACTGGGCGACAATTCTCAAAGCGACCCGGAGATATACACTGCCATTGCCAACAAATACCCGGACAATATCGTGGCCGTTTACCTGCGCAATATCCGGAGTGAAAAGGAACCTGCCACCCGTGCTATGTTGGCCCGCATCGACAACAAGGAGATACACTGCTGTCTTTTTAACCATACGGAGGAAGCGATCGAACATTCGAGAAGGATTGGGTTGATCGGGTGATCAACGCACTTTCTTTTCCATACTTTTTGCTCCACAAAATGGACAATAGGCAAATCTTTCTTCTAATTGGCTATTACATGCCGGACATATCCGCACTTCTTCCACCACTGATTTGAAAGGAGTGCCGGTGCGCACTGTATAAATGGCAGGTATTTCCTTTAGGAAGCTCGACTCCCGCCCTTTTTCTGTAATCAGGAACAATTTGTCTTTTGCACGCGTAATAGCCACATAAAACAAGCGCCGCTCCTCCTCCAGCAACAAGTCTAAGTTGGCCTTTTTTACGATTTGAAAAATCCGGTCTTCCAACCAAATGTCGGGGAATCCGCCAAAGCCATCCATGAGGCCTACAATAAAAACCACCCTGGCTTCCAGCCCTTTGGCTGCATGTATCGTTTTGTATTGCACGTTCAATCCTTCTTTTTTCAGCCCTTCAAAAAAAGGTTCAAACATTTTAGTGCGCCGATACAAAAACAGTATTTCTTCGCCGGGTATGCCATCCTCCAAACACTCCCGGACTTTTTGCATACAATACGCCACGTTTTCCTCGTCTTCTGCGCCGGCGTACACCTCGATTTTATGTTCTGAGTTTTTGGAGGCGAAAATTTCTTTTTCGATTTTGTACCGGTTGTTTTTGATCACTTCATTGCCGGCGCCTACAATGTTTTGCGTACTGCGATAGTTCAGGTTGAGTTTGATGATGGCTGATGTCGGGAAATGCTGCTCAAATTGGATAATGTAATCCACATTAGAACCCCTGAATCCATAAATGCTTTGCCAATCATCACCGACGCAAAAGAGCTGCGTCTGCTCCGTTAGCAATAGTTTTATCAAATCAACCTGAAGATTGTTCACATCCTGGAATTCGTCAACCAGGACATACGGGTAACGCGTCCGGACTTTATGCGCAATATCTTCCTGATTTTTGAGCAGGGAAACGGTTCGGGAAATGAGGTCGTTAAAATCGAGGTAGGATTTATTCACGCAGTACTTTTCATACTCCTGAATAATGGGAATGGCTAATTTGTAAAAATGTCGCACCCGCTCATGCTGATCCTTCTCCGCATTGAACAACACCTGCTCAGTGCTCAAACTTTCCACTTTAATCTGGTCGGTAATGCGCATCAACATCCGAACAAACTCCTTTACATGATCCAAATGGCCTTTGAAGGCATCCTGAAAAGTAATGACTTTTGAAGTGTTGTAATCCGCCGGTAAGCGGCCCCGAAGCAGGTTGTCCAATGCGTGACAGAACAAAGCCGAGTTTTCGGCCATGCGCTCAAATGTCTTTGCATAAAGTATACCGCCTTTCTGGAATTGTTCCTCTTTGTCGCGCATCGAATAGCTCTTGTTACTGACATGTTCGAGGTACAAATTAGCAGCGGGGATGTAAAAGTCGGGATGAAACGGAAAATCTTTAACCTGAATCTGTGGCTCGTACTGATATGGAATACTATTTCGAAAAAAGTAATCGGCAATAAATTGCTCTGATTTGGAGCGTACTCTGGTGCCATCCAGGGTGGTGTACATCTTGCCTTCCCGGTATAATTTTTGAAGCGCCCCCTCTTTCAAATGAATTTTGTCTACCAGGAAATCCAACACATAGCGTTTCAGGTCAAGCAAATATTGATTGTCCTCGCATTGCCGGATGAGGAGTTTGTTAAAAACCTCGTATGCCGTTTCCGGGGCAATGTATTTCGAGAACTCATCTTCTTCTTTGCTCTTGTCTTCACCTACAATTCTGAATCTATTATCAAATTCATTCACGCCGAAATTTCGCAGCAGACTATAACCGAAACTGTGGAAGGTTCTGACGGTCAAGCCTTCCACCCATTTGTATTTCCGGATGTATTCCCGCCTTGTCGCTTCTTTTTCTGCCTTTGATTTCTTTTTATCGTGTAAAATAGCCTCGTATGCTCCTGTTTTATCAGCGACGAAAAGGAGCCGGTCCAGCATTTCGTTTGCCGCGTTTTTAGTAAAAGTGATAGCCAGGATGTCCAGCGGACTTACACCCTTTTCCTCGATCAGGTAAATAATTTTTTGCAACAATGTTTTCGTCTTGCCGGAGCCTGCTCCAGCCAGAACCAGCAGCCGTTTCGCTTCGCTGACGACGGCTTCCCGTTGCTTTTCGTTGAGTGCGTCGAGGTTGGTCATAAGAATGGTATCAAAGATTGGCAGCGAATGTAAAAAAAATCACCAAATTCGCTCGCTAAACCCGCATACCCCCGAGTACTAAACCTATAAGGTTTTAAAAACCTTATAGGTTTCTGGTAGCGAAAATGAAATAAAATTTGTAGCATTTCTAATTCTCATCCTTATAAGACAACCTCGTCTCGTTATAAATTATCTTCATGCAATTACCCTTTGTTGCTGTATTTACTATCTTTGTTTGAAACACCTTCATTATGGATAATCTTTACCTTCCTCTTCTTCCCGGAAAGGTCTACCATCTTTTCAACCATGCCGTAGGCAGCGAAAATCTTTTCCGGGAAGACGCCAACTATTCATATTTTCTGGAGAAATATCGGAAATATGCCGCGCCGGTATGTCGTACATTTTCCTATGCCCTGCTGCCCAATCATTTTCACTTCCTGATACAAGTGCGTAGTATTGCCGAACTTGTTTCGGTCATGCCGGGAAGTGCGCAAATCCCTATACCCGAAATGTGTGCCGACTTTGTGATGCAACAATTCAGCAACCTGTGCAATGCTTATGCGAAAGCGTACAACAAACGCTACAACCGCCGGGGAGCGCTTTTTATAGATTACCTGCGCCGCAAGCCGGTAGAAAGTTCCGTTTATTTTGAGCATGTAGTGCTTTATCACCATTTTAATGCGGTACAACACAGTTTTTGCGATACACCACTCGACTATCGTTTCAGTTCCTACCCGGCTTATCTGAGCAGCGGTCACACCTTACTCGATCGCGAAACGGTGATTAGCCGATTTGGCGGTCGGGAGAATTTCATCGCGCGACATCAGGGTTATGACTGGCGATTCGATGAGGATTTGGAATTCTAATTTACCAGAGACCTGAGGGTATCTGGTAGCGAAAAAGGAATCAATTTTTATCTTGATCGAGCGCTAAACCTATAAGGTTTTAAAAAACTTATAGGTTTCTGGTAGCGAAAATGAAATAAAAAATGCTGTACCAGAGCGCATGGTATATTAAAAAGCCGGTTAGCGCCACGACGTATGGTTTACAAGGCATCTGTCTGACCTTGTCAAAAATAATCAAGCCAATCAGGATCAAATCGGTCATCAAAAATGAAAATAAAAAGGAGGGCATAAATTCTACGTTCCCCCAATAACACACCGCCCGGGTCAACGTTGGCTCCACAAACACCAGCGCAGTGGCTATGATGTAGCGCATATGAAATGCCGTATTCCTTTTATGGAGGATAGCCAGTATATAAAAGGCAGCGAATAAGACCAGTTTTCCAGCGTTCAAAAAAGTGCCTTCGATATATTCAGCACTGGTCATTTTTTTCATAAGCAGATCACCATATTGTTTGTAAATCATGGCGAAAAAGGAAAATATGATAACTGGTACCAGGACATAGGAGCATTTCCCTAAAAGACGGTGGACAGCAAACTTTCTGTAAGCAATCAGAAATGGTTGTACGACCAGTAGTGTGCATAAATACAATCCAGTTCCTCTTACTATCTTCAAAAAAAATCACCAACTTCGCCCTCTAAACCCGCATACCTTTTGCCACAGCCAACTGATAGGCTTTCACAAATTTGATTGACAATAAATAACTCATGCAACCTATTGAAACAAAACTCCTCCAGCTCCTCAAAACCATAGAAGGCAACGGCTCCTTTGCAACTTCCGGGGTCAAAAACTTTACGCTTCCGGGCTTGCACATCAAAGGTGTCGGAGAGATCGGTTTCCCTTTAAACGCGGTTCAGGCAAAGGAAATCATCAAGGTTTCTACAAAAGCCCCCTTTGGAAAAGGTAGCCAAACCATAACCGACACCACCGTGCGGAGCGCCTGGGAAATCGATGCCGGCCAATTGTCTTTTCATCACGATGCCTGGGCTGGTTTTATCAAAGAAATCATAGCCGACACCAAAATCGGGCTTGGAATAGAGGAAGGGGAAGTAACGGCATCCCTGTACAAACTGCTACTTTACGAAACGGGCGACTTTTTCCTTCCGCACAAAGATTCGGAAAAGGAACCGGGCATGTTCGGCACCCTGGTCATCGGGCTGCCGGCCGGCCATACCGGCGGAGCATTGCACATTCGATTTGACGGCAGGGAAGAAATCGTCGATTTTTCACCTGCAACCGGCAATTATAAAATGCCTTTCGTCGCTTTTTTTGCCGATTGCGACCATGAAATAAAACCTGTTACATCGGGATACAGGATTTGCCTGGTGTACAATCTTTTGTATGTTTCCGGTTCAAAAAAGGTGGAAAGCCCGCGATTTATGTCTCAGGCCAAGGACATGGCGGCGCTCCTGGCGACCTTGGCGGATTCCATTGAACTTCAACCCAAAGTGGTGTTGCTGGACCACCAATATACGCCTGAAAACTTTTCCGGAGCAAACTTGAAGCACCACGACAAACCGAGGGCGGAAGCATTGTTGGCTGCCGCCGATAAAGCCGGTTTTTTCGGCCGGCTGGGATTGGTGACCCATTATCAGATGGGAGATATGGAGGGCGGTGGTTACGACGATTACTACTATGGCGGCAGGAATCGAAGAGGGCGTTACGAAGAGCCTGAAGAGGAGAGCGGTACCATGGGAGAGGTGTATGAATCGCACACCTGCATTGAACATTGGGCCGGCGACAAAGGGCCGGGCCTGGGAACCATATTCCTCGATGAAGAAGATTTAATCACTGATGTGGAGATCGGAACGGAAGATCCACTCGAAAAGGAAGAAGAGGGATACACCGGCAATGCCGGAATGACCATTCAATATTGGTATCATTATGGCGCCGTTATTTTATGGCCGAAAAGCAAACACCTCCCTTTTTTATCGGCTGCGGACGTCCATGTAAAGTTGGAATGGTTATACTATTACCTTCAAAACTGGGAGAACGAGGAACTCCACTCCCGGGATTATGCGAAACAGTTGCTCCTCGATTTTCAAGGGATTCAATTGGATGAAAACCGGGATGAGTCCGGGGATTTTACTGCCGCCGCCGCCGTATTATCGAAACTAAAGGATGAAAAATTCTTGCTGAACAATTGCGCGGACTTGCTGGTAACTGTTTTTGACAAGATTACTGTAAAGGCATGGGCAGATTTATTGCAACAGTATCGCCCCGATATTTTTACGCCGATATTCGAAAAAGCCGCCGACACAGACAATGTTTTTGTCGTCAACCACCTGTTGAACATCCTAGAATATATAGAAGCGTTGGAGGATGCTACCCTGGACGATTTCTTATCTGATCAAATCCACAACATTCCCTTATACATAACAAAGGTTCAACTCTCCAACCTGGAAAAATCTTATAGATACGGCGAAAAGGAAACACGAAAAGCAGTCATCACGTCCATTCTTGAAAAGGTATTGTCGTTCAGCGAATATTACGAGCATGACGAAACATGGATAAAAAACACACTGGAAGTGATCACGATATCCCTGCCCCGAAAATATGTCAATCAAGTATTGGCAGGCATCCTTTTGAGCGGGGAATATCAGCATAGATTGCTGGCCAATGCATTGCATGCAATATGCATCCGTGAAGTATCAGCGCGAACAGCGGTGATGCCCACACCTCCGCCCGATTGGACCCGGGATGTTCCTCCATCAGACAAATACAGCAAGGAAATCTGGGAGACACTGAGGCCCTTTCTGCTCTCTCCAACAGAGCGTGTTTTTGAATACCGGAAAAATGAATCCTACCGGCAGCACATGGAAAGCGTGATCAATAATGTCACCATCGATTTGCGGATGGAGACGATCAAAAAAGGGAGTCCGTATACGTTGAAACTTATAAAAACGCAGGCCGCTTATGAACGGGCGTTTAAAAAGTGGCAGGAAGATGTAGCGCTTTTGGAGGAGTTAAATAAGGGGGCAGGAGGGGTAGAGGAATAAAAACTCGAGGATCGATGCTGATTGAAAAATTATTTCCGCTAAAACAAAAAAGGGTTCACGCTCACGCGCAAACCCTTCCTAATCAACGTGGAGGATAACGGATACCAAACACTGATTTTGACGAGTCTACTCCACTGATTTACAATTAGTTACGCAGCATCTTTTTACTCAAGTCTGTCAACTCTGCCGAATATAACCCTATTTGCAGACTTCCAGGCAGATTTTATTTATTGATTATCAATATTTTGTTTTAAAATCAATGCGTTTTTTGGCATTTGTTTCAAAATATTCGCGCCACTTTGGTCCCATTGTTTACTCTTTTCTTGGGTTTCTATGGGTATGAAAACCGATGTGAGGCAACGATGGCAAACTATATTTTTTTTCTCTAAGTTGTCTGACCACGTCCTCCCTACTTATCTCCCAAGCATTTGAAATATAATGGATATGGGGGCGCATTCCTCTTTCTTCCCCTCCTAAGCTTCTATGAGTAAGAAAGAAACAATGCCAGGAAGGCCCCTTGTCCAAGAACTTAGCAACAATCGTTGTTTTATGCTCGATCGCTTGCCGAAGTTGGCCATCCGACATTGTTGTTTTTCCAATTACTTTGACTTTCTCTTTTTTGGAATCCCACAAAGCGAACTCAGGTAATTTACTTTCATCCAACCCATTGCTATTGTGTTCAGAGATATATTGACTGAATGTAAACCCATGTTTTTCACCAGAGTGACAAATGAATGCCGTCAATTCCCAGTTGGTGATATCCAAGCCTTTCAATGTTCGAACTTGGCTTTTCTTTGAATTACAAGTCAAAACATGAAGCAAAGGGAGAGGAACTTCAATAGATAAGAGTTCTTTTTTATATACATCCTACTCCTTCAATGCAAGTGGATAAATCGTCCGCATTACCATTTCTTGATCTTGCATCCCCACCTTTAAAAGCGGATTTCTTTCGGCTCCAAGGAGCATATCATCTTCCATTCTTTTAAAAGAAGCAGCCATTATCAACTCTTGTATTTTATCCAATGGGTTTGCAAATTCAAAATCAAGCACTTTTCCAATGGGTCTAGTAAAACTGCCGCATCAAAAGCAAATTGTCTTCTCCAAAACCACTTCCAAATTCCTCGGTCAGACGAATATCTAATCCCCCATCCAGAGTACAAACATTTTAATCCACCCTAAAATCGTACCCAATAAGGTATATCCTAAAAGAAATATAAATATTTATACCCGATAAGGTATATTTAAATAAAACAAACTACATTTACACCCGAAAAGGTATAAATCATGTTATTAAGTCAATTTATAAAAGCAAAAAGAAGTGCTTCCAGGCTTACCCAGCCCGATCTGGCAAAAAAGGCTGGGGTGGGTCTTCGCTTTATCCGGGAGTTAGAGCAAGGCAAAGAAACCTTGCGTTTGGATAAAGTAAATCAGGTACTTGGTTTATTTGGGTACGAAGTCGGAGCAGTTAAAGTTTCCCAAACGCCAACAGACAGCAACGAACAACCATCACACCATGCGAAAGGCAGAGATAAAAATACATAATCAAACTGCAGGCTGGCTGACGCAAGATGAAAATGGGTATCATTTTGAATATGATGGCTCCTATCTGAAAAGGGAAAGCCCGCAGCCTGTAAGCCTGACGCTTCCCTTACAACAGGCCTCGTTTACAAGTAAGGTATTGTTTCCATTTTTTGACGGCTTAATACCGGAAGGCTGGTTGTTGGACATAGCCGAAAAAAACTGGAAACTCAGCGCCCGGGATCGTATGGGATTACTCCTGGTATGTTGTAAAGATTGTATAGGCGCAGTAAGTGTTTACCCGGTAAATGAAGATTTGAATCATGAATAGGTGTCTATACTGTTACCTCCCGTTAAATGAAAAGGGGCCGGATTTTCATGCAAAATGCAGTAAAAAAATATTCGGCCAGGCCGCTCCCCCTGAACTGGACTTCAGTGAAGACAATCTGGAAGAGCTGGCCAAACAAGTCATACAAAGTCAAACGACCGTAACCGGTGTGCAGCCAAAATTGTCTTTGCATCTTGCATCAGCAGATCATCCAAATCATACCAAAAGATTTACAATAGCAGGCTTGTGGGGTGGGTATATATTAAAACCACCCACTTTCCATTATCCCCAATTGCCGGAAGTGGAAGACCTGACGATGCATCTGGCAAATAGTGCCAGGATTCAAGTTGTGCCACACAGTTTGATTCGACTCCAATCAGGTAATTTGGCATATATCACCCAACGCGTTGACCGAAAAAAGAAAGCAAAACTGCACATGGAAGATATGTGCCAGTTGACAGAGCGTTTAACGGAAGAAAAGTATAATGGCTCCTATGAGCAAATTGCAAAAGCGATTCAGCGATATTCTGTAAATCCCGGGTTGGATGTCGTTAACTTTTTCGAGGTCGTTTTATTTTCTTTCCTCACCGGTAACGCAGATATGCATTTGAAAAACTTTTCTTTGCTTTATCAACCGGGTATTGGTCCGGTATTGTCACCTGCTTACGATTTGGTGGCAACGACATTGGTAAATCCTGCTGATGATGAGGATTTTGCGCTGACTTTAAATGGGAAAAAGAAGAAGATCAAAAAAAGTGATTTTGTGACTGCATTTAACACGCTAAAATTGGAAGGCAAACAGCAGGAAAATATATTTAAAAAAATGGAGAAAGCGAGGGAAAAATGGGTGGCGTTAATTGATTTGAGTTTTTTGAATGCGGAATTTAAAACAGCGTATAAATCTTTATTAAAAGAAAGATTCAACAGGCTTTCACAAGGGTGCATTTCACGGTTTCGCTAGGCTGCATTCTTCTTGCTAATCTGGTCAACTATAACATGCCAATTGTTACTCATTTTGCAGACGCGTAAGTTGAG
>JAYSZC010000484.1:0-10894 GCA_043738235.1 Lewinellaceae bacterium
AAAGAGTTTGATCGAAACTAATTCTGCTTAATTACTTAAACACTTTTATTTGCAAAGATAAAAGTAATGTTGAAGGTTTGAAAAGTTGGATGGTTTGAGGCGGTAGCTCTTGGCTTGAGTTACCACCTCAAACCATCAAACCTTCTCAAACCTTCAAACCCCTCTTACGGCACTTCAACCGTATTTAAAATCTTCGTGATAATATCTTCCTGGGTTACGTTTTCGGCTTCCGCTTCGTAGCTCAATCCGATGCGGTGGCGCAGCACATCGGCACAGATGCTCCGCACATCTTCCGGGATAACATACCCGCGCCGCCGCAAAAACGCCATAGCGCGGGCCGCCTGCGCCATAGCAATCGTGGCGCGCGGCGAGGCGCCGTAGTTGAGGAGCGGTGTCAGATTGCGCATTCCGTATTCGCCCGGTGTGCGTGTGGCGAACACAATTTCGAGGATATACTGTTCAATTTTTTCATCCATGTAAATTCCGTGCATCACCTCTCTTGAACGCATCAATGTACTGGTTGACAATACTTTGTGTACAAGCGGATGTTCACCGCTCAGGTTGCGGCGCATAATATCCCGCTCTTCGTCCTTAGCCGGGTATCCGATTTTTACTTTGAGCAGAAAACGGTCCATCTGCGCTTCCGGGAGCGGATAGGTGCCTTCCTGATCGATCGGATTCTGGGTAGCCAGCACCAGAAAAGGTTCTTCGAGTGGAAAAGTTTCGCTTCCGATTGTCACCTGTCGCTCCTGCATGGCTTCGAGCAAGGCGCTTTGTACTTTGGCGGGCGCGCGATTGATTTCATCGGCCAGCACGAAGTTGGCGAAGATCGGTCCTTTGCGCACGGTAAATTCCGACTTGGCCGGATTGTAGATCATGGTGCCGATCACATCGGCCGGCAAGAGGTCGGGCGTAAATTGTATCCGGCTGAAACGCGCATCGACAGCTTGTGCCAATGTTTTGATTGCCAGTGTTTTAGCAAGACCCGGCATACCTTCCAGCAGAATATGTCCCTTGGTTAGCAGCCCGATCAGCAGGCGTTCGAGCATGTACTCCTGCCCGACAATCACTTTCGCTGTTTCTAATTTTAACAACTCAACAAAAGCGCTCTCCTCATGAATCCGGTGGTTGAGCGCTTGTATATCCACGTAGTTTTGCATACTTGTCTGGTTCTAATGACGGGCAAAAATAGACACAAAATAGTTATGAGTTATGAGTGATGAGTGATGAGTTATTCAATCACTCACAGTGACCCTCACGATTCACAACTCACGACTACGTGCCAGTTGCTTTTTCGCCATTTCTTTCATCGTTTTAATGGGGATAGCGATATATTTTTTCTCCATATAGCCCATCATTTCCAGCACGAGGGATTGTGCCTGGGGATCGAGTGCTGCAAATTCTTTGCCGTACACCTGGTAAAGGGCTTTTTCCTTGACTGCGCGTACTTCATCGGGAATATGTGACATGGAGCGCTCCACCTGCCGTTCGTGCCATTGGTCGCGGAAGGTAAAGAGCCGTTCGGTGATGATGGATTCCGCCTTTTTGCGTTCTTTTTCCCGGTGTGCGAGGTTTTCGCCGGCAATCGTTTTGAGTCCTTCTATTTCGATAAATTGAACCGGAAAAGCGCTTACAATCTTTTTGTCTACGTTATTGGGAACAGAGAGGTCGACCACCACTTTTTTGGAGCGGTCGCCTTGAAGCAAATGTTGGTACAGGTCGGGCGTAACCAGCGCTTGCGTGGCGCTCGTACAAACCACTAAGCAATCAAAACCCTCCGAATAATGCTGCAAGGCGTCGAGGGGCAGCGCCCGGCCCTGCAAGGTAGCGGCTAGCGTTTGGGCATTTTTGAGGCTTCGATTAAAAGCGGTGATGTTTTTATAGCCGCTTTTGATTAAAAATTTGGCGAATAAAGTATTGGTCTGGCCTGCGCCCACGAGTAAAATGCGGCTATTTGAATCCGCTGCGGCATGCTGCATAGCGCCGAATGCCAGGGCTACCACGGAAACAGCTTTCTGACCGATGGCCGTCCGGCTGTAAATTTCTTTGGCTGTTTCGATGGTAAAACGCATCAGCAGTCGCAGGTGATCGCCGGTGCGTCCGGCGGCGCGGTTGCGGTCGTAGGCCTCCCGGAGTTGGCGGATAATCTCGCGTTCACCGATCACCAGGCTATCCATCGAGGCGGCCACTTCCAGCCAGTGGCGCACGGCATCGGCTCCCTGCAGCAGGCGCATTTGTGCGCCGATCATTTCTGTTTCATCTGCCGACAAATCCGGGCGTATGCTGCTAACCAGTTCATTTGCAGTGTTTTCTGCAACAGGTTGCCGGCTGTAAAAAAGAAAAACAACCCGGTTGCAGGTTGCCAGGTACAACATTTCCTCCCACCCGAACCGAGCTTTCAGAGCGTTCAAAAGCGGGGAAGCATGGTCCTGTACAACCAGTTTCCCAATCGTTTCCAGCGTTGCATTCCGATAGGTAAGCGTAAGAATATGATAACCGTCGAGCATGGCGTAAATTATCTTTAAGAGGGTGTCTTTTTGAATATATACTTCACGCCGCCATGTTGTGTGCATGGGTTAAGCCGAGGATACGTTTACTAAACTTAAAAAGTTTAGTAAACGTCGCCAAATCGAATGCACAAAACCTGGCGGCGTGAAGTATAAGACGGACGCAAAAGTAATTCGGTGTCAGGGAGCCACTGTCACACCTTTGTAAACCGGCTCGCCGAACAAAAATTTGGAAGCTGTCTAAACAAAGCCGCTACCTTTGCCGGATGATGACAGACAAACTTCGCGCCTATTTTGCCTTACACTTTTGTGTACTGATCTGGGGGTTCACGGCGATTCTGGGTAAACTCATTACTTTGCAGGCGCTGCCCTTGGTGTGGTGGCGGGTGTTGTTGTGCTGCACGGCATTGGTGTTGTTCATGCCCAAGGCACAAATCAAAGGGGTTTCCAAACGCCAGTTCCTGCGGCTTTTCGGGGTGGGTATTCTGGTGGGCATCCATTGGTTGTGTTTTTACGGAGCCATCAAAATTGCCAACGCTTCCGTCGGAGTAGCCTCTATGGCGACCACCGCTTTTTTTGCCTCCCTGGCCGAACCGATCTTTATGAAGCAAAAAATAAAATGGTACGAACTTGTGCTTGGCATCCTGATACTGCCGGGTATGTTGCTGATCGCAGGATCCATCGACTGGACCATGCGCGCCGGACTGGCACTGGGCATTCTGGGCGCTTTGCTTGCCGCAGTTTTTACCGTAATGAACAAAAGAATCCTGGAAAATGATCCTTCGCCGCCTCTCACCATGAGTTTGGTGGAACTTTCCGGCGGTTTGGCCGTCACCTCTGTTGTCATGCTCCCCATGCTGTTGTACAACCCGGAAATGCCCGTTCTATTGCAGGGTTGGGACTGGTTGTGGATATTGGTGTTGTCTTTGGTGTGTACCTTGCTGCCGTATTACCTGACTTTACAGGCTATGCGGCACCTGACGGCATTTGCTACCAACCTGACCATCAACCTTGAACCGATTTATGGTGTTTTACTCGCAGCAGTGCTGTTCCGCGAGGATAAAGACCTGGGGCCGCACTTTTACATCGGCATGGCGATTATCCTGCTCGCAGTATTCGGCCATCCGTTTTTGAAAAAAATATTTGAAAAAAAAGCGCCGGCAACTGCGCCGGTTTCCTGAATTATGTTGCTCAAATGGCTTTTCACACTTCTGGCTATCATCTGGCTGTATCAGGCATTACGCCCTATGCTGGCGTCTATCTTTTCCGTGGCAGCGCCTCCACAACACCCGCATTACCCACCGCCTCCGCCCCCTGAAAAGGAGAAAAAACCTACTGAGATCGAGGGTGATTATATTGATTATGAGGAAATTAAGTGACTGATGAAAAAACTACACGACGACCCTTCCCTCGTCATTTACAATAAAGCGGCAGGTATACCTGTGCAGGCCGACAAAACCGGCGATACTTCCCTGCTGGAACTGGCCGAAAAATACGCCAAACGCAGCCTGCACCTGGTGCACCGCATGGATCGCCCGGTGAGCGGCGCTATCCTCCTGGCTAAAACAAAAGCAGTGATGACCGCCCTGACCGAACAGTTTCGGAACCGGCAAATCGACAAGGAATACTTGGCCATCGTGCAGGTCCTGCCGCCGCAGCCCGAGGGAACGCTGGTCCATTTCCTGAAAAAAAATGAAGCCAAAAACATCTCTGTCGCTTACCCGGAAGAACAATCCGGCAGCGAACGCGCCGAATTGCACTACCGTGTGCTGGGCAGCAGCGAACGTTTTCATCTGCTTCACATTCAACTACTTACGGGCCGGCACCACCAGATTCGCGCCCAACTCGCCGCCATCGGATGCCCCATCCGCGGCGATGTAAAATACGGTTTCAAACGCTCCAACAAAGACCGCTCCATCGGGCTGCACTCCTGGAAATTGTCCTTCGAACATCCGCACAGCGGAGAAACCTTATCAGTGGTGGCACCCCTGCCGCAGGAAGTGGTGTGGCAGGCCTTCCAGGGGATTCTGGAAGAAGTGTAAATCAGCAAAATCCTCCCTTCGTCCTTCAAAATCCTTCCCTCGTCGCCCAAACTAAAAATTTAAGGGGAAAACACTTGACAAGCCCAGTCGAAAGTGATTATATTTGCTATCAAAATAATATCACTTCAAAATCAATTCGACTACAATGGAAAAAATAGTTAAACCAACTTCAGGCTGGGCCATGTTACTGCTGTTCTTTTTAGTTTTGGGTGCAGGTATCGCCTTGCTGATGCTTCGGGAAATCGCGCTCGGCGTTGTGCTTATTACCGTCGCCCTGCTGTTCATCGCTCCCGGATTTATTGCCATCGAACCCAACAACAGCCGGGTGCTGAACCTGTTCGGAACCTACATCGGTACGATCCGGGAAAGCGGGTTTTTCTACACCAACCCGTTTTATGCCAAGAAAAAGGTATCGCTGCGGGCCGTCACCCTCGATGTGCCGACGCTCAAGGTGAATGACAAACAAGGCAACCCGATCATGATCGGCGCAGTAGTGATGTACCGTGTGCAAGACACTTTCAAAGTGACTTTCGACGTGGAAAACTACCCGGAGTTTGTCAAAATACAGAGCGAAGCGGCTGTTCGTAAATTAGCCGGATTGTACAGTTATGATAACCTGGAAGACGAGACTGCCATGGCTACCCTTAGGACTTCCTCCGACGAAGTGAACCATCAGTTGGCGCACGAAATTTCCGAACGCCTCCAGATTGCGGGTATTCAGGTCATCGAAGCACGGATCAACAACCTCGCCTACTCCACCGAAATCGCAGGCGCCATGCTGCAACGCCAACAAGCCACCGCCATCGTGGCCGCCCGTTCCAAAATCGTGGAAGGCGCGGTAGGCATGGTCGAAATGGCCCTGGAACAACTCTCCCGCAAAAACATCGTCGAACTCGACGAGGAGAAAAAAGCCGCTATGGTCAGCAACCTCCTGGTGGTTCTCTGCGGCGATAGAAACGCACAACCGATCGTCAACACCGGCACTCTACACCATTAATCAGAGGTGAGAGGTGAGAGGTGAGAAGTGAGAGATGAGAAGGTGCTTCGCTCAAGCATCTTTACAACTGCCAAAATCTGGCTCCCTCTCTCACTTCTCACCTCTCACCTCTCACTTCTCACCTCTAAGAGACATGTCTGCAAAAAAATCTTTCGTACTCCGCATAGACGAGGCCACGTACGCGGCACTCGAAAAATGGGCTGCCGATGAGTTTCGCAGCGTGAACGGTCAATTGGAATGGATGATACACCAGGCGCTCCGGGAAGCAGGGCGGTTAAGTAAAGAGAAGAAAAAGGGAAAGTCTGGAGAGGATCAGCCTTAACTGACGCTCCTTTGCTTTGGCGAGCAGGAAAACGGCATTAAGAGGGGTTAAAACCCCGTAGTAAGGTATTTAGTACTTTCTCCCGGCTGAAGTCGCGAGTTATTGAAATAGCGTTTTGGGTCAATCAACATTGAGCGGCTTATATCAATAACCATCGGCTTCAGCCGGTGGGAAAATGCCGGCACTGAGCAGGAAAAGTGGAAAAACAATAACTTTACCCCTTTTCCTGGTTTCTGATATGCAAAACGGACTCTTGCTGACTTTTGTCGGACTGTATCTCGCAGCGACGCTGGCGATCGGCTGGTGGGCATCCCGAAAGGTGAAAACCACCGCCGACTTTGTCATAGCAGGCAAAAACCTGCCGATGTTCATGGTGGCCTGTGCTCTTTTTGCCACCTGGTTCGGCTCTGAAACCGTGATGGGCGCTTCCTCCGAATTTGCCCAACACGGCCTGCTGGGCGTCATCGAAGACCCTTTCGGCGCTGCGCTTTGTCTTTTTTTAGCCGGCCTGCTGATTGCCCGCCCCTTGTACAACCTTAAAATTCTGACGTTCAACGACTACTTCCGTTTGCGTTACAACAAGGCTGCTGAAATCACATCGGCCTGCTTCATGGTGCCTTCTTATTTCAGTTGGATTACCGCGCAGATCATTGCTATGGCCATCGTCCTGCAATCGATCAGCGGACTGGAAAAACACTGGGGCGTGTTGATCTGCACCAGTCTGGTACTCATCTACACGTACATTGGCGGCATGTGGTCGGTGGCGATTACCGATTTAATACAGACTATTATCATCATTATAGGAATGGCCGCGCTGGCGGTTGAAATGGTGCTGCGGGTAGGCGGCTGGGATCAGATGATCGCTTCGGCGCCGCCCAATTTTTTTCAGTTTTTCCCGGATGCCAATCCGCCGGACGGCATCGCCTGGGTAGCGGCCTGGATGACCATCGGCCTGGGGAGTATCCCGCAACAGGATGTTTTTCAAAGAGTTATGTCGGCAAAAAGTGAAAACACCTCGGTCAGGGCATGTTACACATCCGGGTTTATGTACCTGAGTATTGCCATGCTGCCGCTTATCATTTGTTTTTGCGGACGTATCCTTTACCCCGAACTGCTGGAGGGTGATACGCAGATGATGATCCCGACGATGGTATTGCAACACAGCGGTCCGGGTATGCAGATACTGTTTTTCGGCGCTCTGCTATCCGCCATTCTGAGTACCTGTAGCGGCGCCATGCTGGCGCCTGCGACGGTGATCGGCGAAAACCTGGTTCGCCCGATGTTCAAAAACTTGACGGATGCGCAATTGTTGCAGATTATGCGCCTGTCTGTGGTGTTTGTAGCCCTCGTCACAGGCACTATGGCCTTGTTGCGGCACAACATATACGAGTTAGTAGGAGAATCCTCCGCGTTGAGCCTCGTTTCTTTGTTTACTCCGCTGATGGCCGGACTCTACTGGCGGCGGGCTTCCGCCGGTGGCGCCATCATCTCGATGCTGGCAGGTATGGCCGTGTGGTTGATCACCATGTTGCTGCTACCGGAACAGGAGCAGACAAACCCGGCAGCAACGGGTTGGCAGATATGGCTCGGCATACCACCCATGCTGTATGGTTTTGCGGCAGGTATTGCCGGAATGGTGATCGGATCTTATGCCTTTCCCAACAAGCAGAACGTCGCTGACTGACACTTTTTAGAAAGTTAGGAACTTCCATGAAACGGCGAACCAAAACTTTCTCTACTTTTGAGCAACTTTTAAAAAAACACATACTCAGAAGATGAAGCACCTCACTGCTCTATTGCTTTTTGTTGTCAGCATTGCCTTCCAGTCGGCTGCACAGGAAGCGAGTCCTGCTACTCCAAACCCGGCCCATGAAAAGGCAGCGCGAGAAGCGACTGACCTCCTGGCGGCCAAATACAGCCTTGATGCCGACCAGGTCAAGCAGATGTACACCGTACAACTCCGCAAGCAACGCAATACTGCTGAAATACTGCCCCTCCAAACGCAGAATCCGGCCTTGTACCGCGCCAAAGTACAAAGCCTGCGAAAAGGCACCCTGGCCGGCATTCGCCGTGTTTTGCACACCAAAGACCAGGTAGATTTGTATCAAAAAACACAAATTACGGTGAGAAGTATGCAAGCGGATAAACGCAAAGCACTGATGGAGCAAAAGACTCCCAAAGATGAGATCGAGGCAGCCTTGCTGGATATTTACAGCGAATAACATCCTTTAGACTTACGATCGTACTGACATGCTCATATTCGCTGTTCGCCTGATATTGGAAGACAACGGGAAAATGCTTTTTCTGCGGCAAACCAAGAGAAATGGTGGCCGTTATTCGCTCGTCGGTGGCAACGTGGAAGAACACGAATTTGCCCGCGAAGCCCTTGCCCGCGAGGCAGCAGAAGAAGCCGGTATCCATGTAGAGCCGAACGATCTGACGCTCGTTCATGTATTGCACCGGCATAAACTCAAAAAAGACGAAATCCTGCTGGTATTGTACTTCAAGGCAAGCCGTTTTCACGGGGAACCGGAACCGCTGGAACCCAAAAAATTTAAAGACGTCGGCTGGTTTCCGATCAATGAGCTGCCCGACGAGGTATCAAAACCTACGCTCCACGTGCTGCACTGTATCCGCCAGGGTATTATTTATTCCGAATTTCCGGCCCGTACCAAAGTGCTTGCCTTTTGGGAACAATTCGGCGGCAAATGGGCCGGTTTCTCTGATTTTTAATGTTAAAAATGACTGACAGGTGACATTATCATATTAATGCCGCTGCCTGTTTGTGCTATTTCGTTCAAAACTTTACCTTTGCACGGTAACATTATTTTTAATCCAAATGCTTTTTAGCATTGATCCTATTTTTCCCATGAACAGATTTGACGCTGCCTACTCCGGCTGTATTTTTTCTTTGCCGCTCCTTTGTAAGTAGCTCCGGCAATCCCTGTTCGATTCTTTTCCTTGTTTTGCTGACCTCGTTTCAGCGCTTTTTTTCTGTAACAGATTCGCTCTGGTTACATCTGTTTTGTTTTGGCGCCCCTAAGCCCCCTCATTTGGTTCAGATGTCTTATGCTTCATAGGCGAGAACCCCGGTCTTGAAACGTCAGGGCCGGGTCTTTTTTTGAATAAATCCCTGTGCCATCAAAAGCCTCTATCTTTGCAGCAAAATTCTAAAGAATCATGCTCAGCATCGACCCGGCAAAAATCCCCACAAAGGATCTCCATCAATATATCCTGGGCGCGGTGTCGCCCCGCCCCATTGCGTTTGCCAGCACCATCAGCACAGAAGGCGTTCCCAACCTGGCGCCCTATAGCTTTTTCAACGCATTCAGCAGCAATCCGCCTATCCTGATTTTTTCCAGCAACCGGCGGGTGTCCAACAACACCACCAAAGACACCCTGAAAAACGTAGAAGATACCGGGGAAGTCGTCATCAATGTGGTGCCGCACGCCATTGTGCGCCAGATGGCCCTCGCGAGCATCGAATACGGCCCGGAGGTCAACGAATTTGTAAAATCGGGCCTTACTCCCCTGCCTTCCGAGTGCGTGCGCCCATTTCGCGTAGCGGAAAGTCCGGTGCAGATGGAATGTACCGTGGAAAAAATACTGCCCCTCGGCGAAAACGCCGGCGCCGGCAACCTGATTATCTGCCGGATTGTACGGATGCATATTTCAGAATCGGTGCTCAATGAAAAAGGGCGCATCGATCCGCATAAAATCGACCTGATGGGGCGCATGGGCCGTTTTTATTACGTCCGGGCCGGCGGAGCAGCCGTGGAAGAAATCGTGCAGGAAGTCACTTCTTTGGGCATCGGTTTCGACGGCCTTCCCAAAACGCTCCTGCACAGCAAGGTGCTGACCGGCAACAACCTGGGACAATTGGCCTCGCTGACGGCCCTGCCCGACGAGGCGGCAGCCCGACAAATGCTCCTCGACGACCCCAGGGCACAAATGCTGATTGCCCGCCTTTCGCCGATGGACACGCAGTTGTATATCAAAGAATTGCTCGATCAGGGTGCGGTGGAAAAAGGCGCCGCTATGGCTGTGCTGGCAGGACTGCAATTGTAAATCTCTGAAAACGTGTGTTTTAGATGGTATCAAAAAATATTTTTTATTTTTTGCGCCGATTATTTGGTTTTCCACGCTGCCTGCAAATATCTTTGCAGCCGCTTATCGAAAAATATAGATTTCGAGCAGGGCGCATAGCTCAGTTGGTTCAGAGCGCCTGCCTTACAAGCAGGATGTCGGGAGTTCGAATCTCTCTGTGCCCACATTGATTATCAAGGAGTTGCATCGCAGGATGTAACTCCTTTTTTGTTTGTGGGTTGTTTGGTGTTGGTGTCCAGAAAGAATACATTAGACTTGCCAGTTGGTTAAAGATTCTGAGAGAAGACAGCAAGTTTATTTTCAAAGCTGCCAAGCGCAAAAGCGGCTGATTATATGCGGAACCGCAGGCAAAGCAATAGCGATTAAACAAGATGTGCCGCAGATGGTCGGCAGATACATTACCGAACTAAAAAGGAATCCCTGCACAGGTGCAAGACCTGTGCAGGGATTTTATTTTATTTAATGTTAAAATTGTTTAAAATTTTGCCCGCCTATGGGCGGGGCGTGGTGTCAATGGTATCTTTATTTCTGACTAAAAAACTTTGCATAAGTTCTTCAGTATTAATGAATTGGAAAATCTTTAAATACTGGGACAAACCAAAAAATAATGTAAATCAAGGCTAAAATTGGTGTGAAAGTATTTTCAAAGTCCTCTTTGTAATCAGTTGATTGCTCAATGCTTAAATACAAAAGATACTTATTTAACCAAAAAGAGAGGAAAACCAAAACAGTAAATCCAAATCTATATGCAAACCCAATATTCAAAGCTGGACCATAAAGAAAAAATTGAAGAATGAACATAGTAACCCATGCAGAAAAAGCCACACTACTGGACATTTTTACAAAACGCATGATTTTTGGGGCTTAGAGTACTAAAAACGTATGGGATGAATTCCACAAATCGGAAGCATTTAGTGGT